>JBBKWX010000001.1:0-2764 GCA_037969175.1 Bacteroidia bacterium
CTGCGCATCCGCAATGTGGAGGAGAGTAGGCTTGATGCCTTTAAAACTACCCGGCAACTCACTATTGAATTGATCTTCACTCAGCGTAGAAATGACCTTGCCGATCTCTTCATTCGCCCTTACATTGTATTCGGCGTAAAATTTTAATTCTGAAATATTATTTGACATATGAAACATTTTATGCTAAATTACAGTTAGTAAAGCTCATCCCAAAGTACGACTTACTCAAAACCACTACTAGCTCGTTTAAAGGAAAGTCAGAATGTATGTTGAGAAAAACTTTTTTTGCTGTGATCCTGATCATGTTATCAGGTACACAGATCAAGGCGCAGAATAATTGGTCCCTATCTTTTGGAGGTGGAATCACGTATTATTACGGAGATCTTAATGAACGAATTTTTACCCATACCCGTTTTATCAAACCTGCGGGAATGATAGCATTAAATCGAGATCTGGGAAATCAATGGCGTTTCAGATTAAATTATATTCATGGCGGGGCTGCCGGTGCCGACTCTGTTGCAAGTAATCGTTCGGTTCGTAACAGAAACCTCAGTTTTAAATCACCCCTGGATGAGATCTCAGCGCAGATCGTATTCCGTCCTATCAAGCATGGACTGACTGCCCGATATCACCCTTATCTTTTTGCAGGTATTGGAGGATTGCATTTCAATCCCAAGGCTGTGTTGAATGATATTACCTATAATTTACAACCTCTTGGCACGGAGGGACAAAATATACCCGGTGGTGATTATGGTGATCCTTATAGTTTATGGACACTTTCTATACCCTTCGGTGTAGGTATGCAATTTATGCTTTCTGAAAATTGGGATCTGGGGATTGAGGTAGGATATCATAAATTGTTCACAGATTATCTGGATGACGTGAGCAAAAAATATCCACCTAAAGCCTTATTGACACAAGCACCTGATGGAGAATTGGCAGTATTGTTTTCAGACAGAACCCTTACCACATCATTAAAAGACGGACTAGACAGAGGGAATGATCAATTTGATGATGGTTTTATGCATGCCACCATTTTCCTTACATGGTATCCTAAAAAACGCAGCAAATATTCCGGAGATAAATCCGGAAGTGATTGCTACGGTTTCTAATTATTTTTTTCTATTCATCAGATCCTCGATCTCTTGAGCATCAACAGGAATTCTTGCCATCAAATCCTGTGGACCTTTTGCAGTGATCAGCACATCATTCTCGAGACGGATCCCTAAATTTTCTTCAGGGATATAAATTCCGGGCTCACAAGTGAAGACCATACCGGCTTTCATCGGAGCATTGAAATCTCCTACATCATGCACATCCAATCCAAGGAAATGAGATGTGCCATGCATGAAATACTTTTTGTAAAGCGGTTTTTTCGGATCTTGTTTTTTTACTTCCGCCATCTTTAACAATCCCAGATCCACCAATTCTTTCTCCATCATCTTACCAACAGCCTCATTGTATTTCACAAAAGTAGTCCCGGGTTTTAACATTTTTGTAGCACCACGCATTACACGTAATACTGCATCATACACATCACGTTGTCTTTTCGTGAAACGTCCGCTCACAGGGATAGAACGAGTTAGGTCAGCAGCATAGTTTCCATATTCTGCACCAAAATCCATCAATAAAATATCTCCCTTTTTGCATTCCTTATTGTTATCGTTATAATGCAAAACACAGGCGCTTGCACCCGATGCAATGATAGGTTCATAGGCATGACCCGTTGCACGGTTTCTGATAAATTCATGGATGATCTCTGCTTCTACCTCATACTCCATCACACCCGGCTTGGTGAATTTCAAAACCCGGCGGAATGCTTTTTCTGTGATATCCACAGCTTCCTGCATCGCCTTAATTTCTGCTGTTGATTTAATGCTTCTCAGATCGGATAGGATCGGTGCTGAGCGCAGGATCTCATGTGCAGGAAAACTAACTTTCAGATCCTGTGCAAAACGCAGATCACGATAAGGAACATCAGTGCTGAACCTTCCATGTTCATTCAGATTCACATAAACTTTAGCAGCCATATTCATCAGCATGCCCAAGGACTTTTCAAAATCTTCTACCCAGAAAATATTTTGTATTCCGGAAGCAAGCCTTGCTTCTTCCATGGTATATTTATGTCCTTCCCAAACTGCGATCACATCATTTGTCTTGCGCAAAAAGAGAGCTTCACGGTAAACAAGGTTGGGGCAATCCGGAAAAATTATAAGTACTGTATGTTCCTGATCTATTCCTGAAAGGTAGTACAGGTCTGAGTTTTGACGGAACTTATAGGTACCGTCGGCGCTGCGCGGCATCTCATCATTGGCATTAAAAATTGCCATTCCGCCTTTAGCAAGACGCTTAGAAAAATTCTTACGATTCTGTACGTAAACTTTTGAATCCAGTGTTGTGTATTTCATTTTAGAAAAATTGAATTTCAAAGATAAGGATTGTGGGGGTTAAAAAAATGTAACCGCGAAGGCACAGTCCCGCATGTGCGGGATTCGCAAATGTCACAGAGAAAAAAATATTTCCCGCAGATTTCGCAGAATAACGCAGAAAACTAAGTGCCCTTGTGACCTTCGTGGTATTTTTAAAATTAGCAAAGCCGCAAAGTTTATTCAAGCGTTTTTGCTTCTTTGCTAAAAGATGAGTAGAAATTTAAAGACTATGTTAATGCAGAAGAAACAGTTGAAAAGCTCTTTGCTTCTTTGCATTAAAACTAACCAAAGCTTCAAGATGCTGATATTCGGCATTGAAATTCAAGCTCCAACTC
>JBBKWX010000002.1:0-8936 GCA_037969175.1 Bacteroidia bacterium
ACACCTTACCTATTTTACCACGGAGAGCTCAGAGCCCCGATTCATCGCATGCGCGTCAAGCCAACAGTGAAGTATGTTTCCCGCAGATCTCGCAAAAGTTATATATTCCATTCTGTGAGTTCTGCAAATGCAAAGTGAATCTCTTGCAATAACGTTTCATAACCGCAGAAAACGCAGAACAAAGTGAGATCTGTGAGATCTGTGGGAAAAAAATCAGCCAAAAACTGTGAAGCAGAAATTTTAATCAAAAAATGACAAAGAAAATTTTTAATCCCTGACATCCGGTAGTAATTTTAATTTTCAGATAAACTATATAACGTCCATTGACGTGTATAACATTCGAATCTTGTTGTTCGTCAGTGGATATAATCATAAATAATTATATCATGTCAACACAAAGAAATCGCAAGCAAGTAGAAGCAGACATCAAAGAAACTATGGGTTTGGTGCCCGGCTTTTTCAAATCTATTCCTGATCAATATATTGACAATGAATGGCAATTGTTTAAGAGTATTGAATTAGGAGAAACACTTATTCCCAATAAGTACAAAGAGCTGATGGGAGTTGCTTTACATTCTGAAACAAAATGTCATTACTGCACGCTATTTCACACTGAAGCCGCTAAACTTTTTGGCGCCACTGATGCTGAGATCCAGGAAGCAGTGCATTACGCAAAAGCATCTTTGGGATGGAGCGCATATCTGAATGGCATGAGAATCGACTATGATGAGTTTGCAAATGAATTAAAGCAAGTAGGTGATTATATCAAATCTAACCAAAACGTTCATGCGCATAATTGATCAGCAGAAAAATGGAATTTATTTGTTGGCCATAAGCGGTTATGAATTGGCGACATTAATTTCATCTGCAAGGTGGGCTACAAACGGAGCTCAGGGAGAGCTTACAGAAGAAGCTGTTTCTCAACTCAAACAAGTAGTTCAAAACTATGACCGTGCATTGGAAAAAAAGACGAAACGATCTGAGGAATCTGTTAGAAAATAATAGAAATATTTATCAAAAATTAGAAGATCACAAATTCTAAAAACTAATTTCTTGGTTACGTTTCGCTAAATCAAGGTCTGTAGAATGGAAAGAATAATCTGTTTTCATAAAACTACTTGAATTTAATATTCTTACTTTTTACAGATCCTCTTTCAAATAAATCAAGCTAAAAATTGATTTAAAAAAAATCGCCTTACTTAATGCAAGGCGATTTTTATTTATCGTTTAATTCGTTCAGTTCTTCCTTACAATTTTAAATTCTGTTCTTCTGTTTTGCTGATGTTCTTCAGCGCTGCAAGGCACACCATTGCTACACTTATTAACAAGCTCTGTTTCTCCGTATCCCTTATAGCTAAGGCGATCTTTATTGATCCCTTTCTTCACCAAATAATTAACTGCACTTTCGGCTCTTTGTTGAGACAGATCCAGGTTATATGCATCGGCACCGCGACTATCACAATGCGAACCTAATTCTATATTCAGATCCGGACGTTCGTTGAGGTAAGCCACTAATTTATCAAGTTCTAATGCAGCATCAGGACGAACATTTGCTTTATCGAAATCATAGAAAATATTCTCGATTACGACAGGCTGATCTACCACGATCTTTTCCATTTCTACCTTGACAATCTTGGTTCCTCCCGGCTTGGTTTCATCCTTGTTTATGTCCATGATCTTTGTAACATAACCATCCTTTTTCGCATTCAGCGTATAGTTGGCTTTTGGATCCAGCTTCATGTTAAAAGTACCATCGGGTCCGGTTATCACCGTTTCCGTTTTTCCGGTCTCTTTATTAACAAGTTCTACTACCACCTGATCAAGCGGTTCCTGGCTAATTTTATCTACAACCAAACCAGATAATTTTATCATCAGATCCACTTTCACGAATCCATATAGATTATCGATCTCTCCATTCCCATCCCTATTAGAAGAGAAATATCCATGCTTCATATCCGGGCTCAAAATATAACCCATATCATCTCCGGTTGTATTCACAGGATAGCCCACATTCACGACATCTGAAAATTCTTTATCCGAAATAACACTTTCAAAAACATCCATCCCGCCCATTCCCGGATGTCCTTCAGAAGAGAAAAACAAAAGACTGTCGTTATAAACAGAAGGCGTCATTTCATCGGCGTGTGTATTTATTTTTGCACCCAGATTCTCCGGTTTTCCCCAGGTAGAATCTGCTTGCATTTTACTTTTATACAGATCTGTTCCACCATATCCTCCCGGCATATCACTGATAAAATATAGCGTTTTACCATCTGTACTTAACGCAGGGTGTCCAACAGAATATTCAGGATTATTTAGATTCAAAGGCTTCACATCTTTCCATTCTCCATCAATCCATTTTGCAGAATACAAGGCAAGATTTACGATGCCCAAAGCATCTCGTTTTACCTTGGAATTAAAATATGTATTTCGGGTAAAATAGATCACACTGCTATCCTTGCTGAATGCAGCCGGACCATCATGATATTTGCTGTTTACATCGCCTTTAAGCTCAACAGGTGTTGTCCATTTATTGTCCTTATCTTCTTTTGAAAAATACAGATCCAGATAGGGACGCCCTGTCCAGTCTGAGCTATTCCTGGGTTTGGCTTCTTTTCTTTCGGATGAAAAAACAATTCCATCTTTATAAAACGCAGGCGCAAAATCAGAATTAGCAGAATTGATATTCATCTTTTCCACTTTTGCAGCAAGAGAATCAACCATAAAACTTGCTCTTTTTTCGCAAGATTGGAGTAAAGCTATCGCATGTTTATTTGATGGGTCTTCAGCTAATAAATTCTCCAACACAAAACTTGCATGTTCACACTTTCCATTTTTTATCAATGCATCGGCATAAAAAACTTTATGCATGTTATTACTCTCTTTGAGTTGAACAACTTTTGCATAATTTTTCTCTGCTTCCAGAGAATTATTTATCTGGCGATATGAATCGGCAAGTTTGATCCTTGCATCCGGAATTTCCTTACGGGCTAAGGCTTTCTCATACTTAACCGTAGCACCTTTATAGGCTAAATTTTCATACAAATGATTACCCTGCTTATGCAACATTCCTGCGCATCCGCTAATCACAATCATCACACAACACAATACAACTGTAAAATTGATTCTATTCATCACTGCTCTTTGGCTCTATTAAAAATATCGTGGAGTTTTCATTTTCATAATATCATATCCAAAATCGTAACCCAGCATAATTTCATGCGATCCGCTGCTGTAGTTTTTCAATTCTGTCAATGTAAAATCATAGGAATAACCCAATCTTAATTTTCTTGTCAATTGATATTCCACCAAAGCAACAACGGCATCGTTGGTACGATAAGATCCGCCGATCCAGAAAATATTATTGAACAGAAAATTAACATTCATATCTACTTCTACCGGTGCATTGGGAACATATTTCACCAATACACTTGGCTTGATCTTGAAATCCTCGCTTGCTTCTATCACATATCCGGTATGGAGAAAATAGTGACGGGTTTGATGCGGAACTTGTTTGATATCGAAGCTTAATGATTTTCCCGGATCATAATCCAGAAGCTGAGGAACGGAAAGTCCTGCATAAAAGTTACGACTGTAGTAATAAATACCTGCACCGGCATTTGGTAGCAAGTTGCTTTGTATATCGGCAGCAAATACCTCATCATCCTGATCCCAATAGATCAGGTCTGTGAGCTTCGCACGGAAATAGGTTGCGCCGGCTTGTAAGCCAAGTGCAAGTTTACCTCTGCCGGTAGGGATATGATAGGCATAAGATCCCATGAAATCCGTTCTGTTGGTTACACCGATATGGTCATTCAGGATAGAGAATCCTAAACCCATTCTCCGGTTCTTCAGGGGTCCGTGAATTGAGATCGTTTGTGTCTCAGGCGAACCCTTAAAATCTACCCATTGTTTACGATACAAGGCTGCGGTGCTTACGTAATCCTTACTACCTGCGTAGGCCGGATTAAGCAGAAGACCATTGAACATATACTGGCTGACCATAGGATGCTGCTGAGCCTGGGCTGTAGCAGAGATGATCAGGAATAGAGCTAATATGCGGAGCGTTTTCATTTCGCTTTGTTTTTAAAATTTGTAATTGGATTAACGACGAAGATCTACGTAACCTTTAAGTATCAATTCACTTCCTTTGTAGTTCTTCACTTTAAGGACTGCGAAATAAGTTCCGTCAGGCAATGCTTCGCCGTTAGGCCCTTCGCCTTTCCACTCCCTGTAATATGTATCCTTGGTAAAGATCTCATTCCCCCAACGGTTGAATACAACCAATGTATTCTCAGGGAATTTATCCAGTCCTTTGATCAGGAAATCATCATTTTTTCCGTCTCCATTTGGAGAGAAGGCAGTAGGCATCTCAATTTTATCCGTACAATTTGCAGGCGTATCAAGCGTGATGAATACCGTGTCTCTGGCTACACAACCCCCATTTGTAACTGTCCATATCACCGGGTTCACACCTACTGTATAACCTGTAACGGTGGTGGTAGCTGCATTCGGATTATTGATGCTGATCAATGAGCCCGGCAGTGTTGACCAGGATCCTGTACCTACAGTTGGGATTTGCGCCTGAACAGTATAGACAGGATCGCAGGTAAGAGATCCTGCTGTGGCATTTGCAGTTACCGGTTCGTCCGACTTGAGTGTCACCTGGGCAGAACCTGTGCAACCATTGAGAGTTATTGTCCATTCAAATGTCGCAAATGTGCCTGTAGCTAATCCGGTGATTCCGGTATTTGGCAAGGTAGGATCTGTGATATTTCCCTGTCCACTTACCAAGGTCCAAACACCCGTTGCTCCAAAAGGAATAACCGCATTCATGCTAGTGCTTGTACCGCATACATTCTGGTCCTGACCGGCATTCACATTCAATGGAGGCGCTTCTGTAACTGTAAAGTTTGCAGTAAGTGTACAACCGTTTGCATCGGTTATCGTTACTGAATATGGACCGGCGCTTAGACCGGTGATGTCTTCTGTAGTTTCATTATTTGACCACAAGAAAGTATAAGGGCCATTACCACCTGATGGTGTGATATCGATCTCTCCATCATTACCGCCATTACAAGTTACCGGCAGAATTCCGTTAGTAACGCTAATAGCCTGCGGTGCATTTACCGCGATGCTACCGGTTGCTGTACAACCCGTGGCATCTGTTACTGTGTAGGTATAAACACCTCCGCACAATCCGGTGATGTCCTCAGTAGTATCACCATTTGACCATAAGAATGTATATGGAGTAGTTCCGCCTGAAACAGTCAGATCTACTGAACCATCGCAGACACCATTACAACTTATCGGGGTGCTTACCGCAGTTGATGTGGTAATAGCAATTGGATCATTCACATTGAAATTAAGGATGAGGATACATCCTTTCGAGTCTGTGATCGTCAGGCTATATGCTCCAGCGCAAAGACTGTCAGCTATTGTACCTGTGTCTCCATTGCTCCATGCATATGTGTATGGCGCTGTTCCACCTGCCACTGCACTTGCTGTTGCGATTGCATTACAGCTTCCAACACAGGCCGGAGCAGTAGTAACATTCACGACCCCTGAAATAACTGCAGGATCGGTAAGTATAAAGTTTGCTGTTGCAATACATCCGTTAGCATCGGTCACAGTAAGCGTGATCGGACCAGCGCACAAACTATCTGCAACAGTTCCTGTATCTCCATTGCTCCAACTGTAGGTATAAGGGGCGGTTCCTCCGGCAGTAACTCCTGCTGTTACCATACCATCACAAACACCATTACAGGTTGGTTGATTATTGATCACAATACTGGTTGATATAACCACAGGAGCTGAGATCAATGTACTTGCAGAAGCGATACAGCCATTGGCATCGGTAACTGTAACTATGATCGGACCGACGCAAAGACTATCCGCTACTAATCCGGTATCTCCATTGCTCCATGAATACGTATATGGGGCCGTTCCTCCGTTTGTTGACAACACACTCACCTGACCATCGCAAGCTCCGTTACAGCCGGCATTGTTATCTACCTGTAAGAATACTTCCAATAAGGCGGGTTCGTTGATCGTGAAACTGATAGCTGCCTGGCAGCCGTTTGCATCTGTTACGGTTACGGAATGACTCCCTGCGCACAGACTATCTGCTGTTGTACCGGTATCTCCATTACTCCAGAAATAGGTGAATGGGGCTGTTCCACCGCTTGTTGAAGCAATACTTGCTTGTCCGTCACATACACCGTTACATGTGGCATCATTATCAATGTTTACAGTTAGAGCCAGTACAGCAGGTTCAGTAATTAAAATCGTTGTCATTGCAGTACAGCCATTTGCATCCGTCACCATCAGATCATAAGATCCATCGCATAAGCTATCTGCAATAATTCCGGTATCTCCATTGCTCCATACAAAAGTGTAAGGTGGGGTTCCGCCGGCAACTATATCCACCGTGGCTACACCATCACAGAATCCGTTGCAAGAAATGTTTGCTGAGACGATCGCTGAAACTGTAAGTATTGCAGGCTCACTGATCGTGATCGAACCTGTAAGGAAACATCCATTATCATCTGTTATATCATAGGTGTAGGTTCCTGCACAAAGGCTATCTGCAATTGCACCGGTATCTCCATTACTCCAGATAATGGTATATGGAGCGGTACCTCCGCTTGGATTAACCATCGCTTCTCCATCACATTCTCCATTACAAGTTATGTTTTGTGTAATACTTTCATTCGCAACCAGGGCACCTGATTGCGTGATCGTGACAGATGCAATTGCAATACATCCATTTGCATCTGTTACTGTTACAGAATGTGTTCCTGCGCACAGACTATCTGCAGTTATTCCTATATCTCCATTACTCCAGATATATATGTAAGGTGCTGTACCTCCGCTGGTATTGCTAACACTGGCCTGTCCATCACATCCTCCTGCACAAGTTGCATTTGCATCTACTACAGCAGATATCGTAAGTAAGGCAGGTTCTGATATATTGAATGTCATGTTTGCCATACATCCGTTAGCATCTGTAACCGTAACATCATGTGTACCGGCACAAAGGCTATCTGCAACAATACCGGTATCCCCATTGCTCCATAGATATGTGAATGGAGCAGTACCGCCTGCTGTATTTGTTATGGTTGCCTGTCCGTCGCATACTCCATTACATGACACATCCGTATCAACAGTAACAGAAAGAGAAAGCAAGTCAGGTTCCGTAATTGTTATGGATGTCATTGCAATGCAGCCATTCGCATCTGTTACAGTAAGATCATAAGTTCCTGCACAAAGACTATCCGCTGTAATGCCGGTATCTCCATTGCTCCATACAAAAGTGTAAGGTGCGGTTCCTCCGGTTGTAGATACTGCGGATGCAATTCCATCGCATTCTCCATTACAACTAATAACTGTTGTTACAGATACCGAAACCGCTAAAACAGCCGGTTCAGTGATCGTAATCGAGCCTGAGAGGAAGCATCCATTATCATCCGTAATATTATAGGTATAGGTTCCGGCACAAAGGCTATCGGCAGTTGGACCTGTATCTCCATTACTCCAAACTATCGTATATGGAGCAGCTCCACCGCTAGGACTCAGCGTTGCTTCGGCATCGCAAACACCATTGCAACTTACATTCTGAGTAATGCTTTGGTTGGCTAACAATGTTCCCGCTGGAGTGATGGTAATGCTTGAACTAGCACTACAGCCATTAGCATCAGTTACAGTTACGGAATGCGTTCCGGCACAGAGGCTATCTGCCATCAGTCCGGTATCCCCATTGCTCCAGCTGTATGTATATGGAGGTGTCCCGCCTGAAGTAGCAGAAACACTTGCTGCTCCATCACATCCACCCAGGCAGGAAGAGTTATTATCTATGATAGCGGTAACCGATAAAACTACAGGTTGCCCAAGAATAAATGAAGCAATGGCAGTACAGCCATTGGCATCAGTAACAGTTACTGTTATCGGGCCGGCGCAAAGACTGTCGGCAACTAGTCCGGTATCTCCATTACTCCATGCATACGTGTATGGTGCAGTACCACCGGATGTGAAACTAACACTCATCACCGCATCACATGATCCGTTGCATGAAATATCATTATCTATACTTGCAGAAACTGCTAAGACAGCGGGTTCGTTGATCGTAAAATTGTCTGTAGCTATACATCCATTCGCATCTGTAACAGTTACTGTCACCAATCCTCCGCATAAACTATCTGCAAGATTTCCGGTATCTCCATTACTCCACAATATAGAATAAGGAGCTAAACCACCGGAAACGATCACAGATCCAGATCCGTCACAAACTCCGTTACATGTAGCATTCGCATCAACCGATGCAGTGGCAACCAGTGTTGGAACTACCTGAGTTACGGTAACACTTGTCATGGCAGTACATCCATTTGCATCTGTAACCGTCACATCATATGAACCTGCGCAAAGACTGTCGGCTGTTAAACCGGTATCTCCATTGCTCCACAGATATGTAAAAGGTGGAACACCACCGGTTGTAGAAGTAACATCAGCAATACCATCACAAACACCAAAGCAATTTACATCCTTGGATACACTAGCTGTAATAGCAATAGAAGAACTTGCAGTGATCGTAACCATGGCATCGGCAGTACATCCGTTTGCATCAGTTACGGTGATCGTATAAGTCCCGGGACAAAGTGAATCGGCTGTGATTCCAATATCTCCGTTATCCCATAAATAGGTATAAGGTGCTGTTCCGCCTGCTGTAGCTGTCATTGAGGCTTGTCCATCACAATTTCCGGTACAAGAAACATTAAAATCGACAGCTGCTGTTACTGTAAGAGGTGTTGGTTCGGTTAGATTCCAGGATTGATTTGCAGTACACCCATTGGTATCCGTAACGGTTACCGAGATATTACCGGCTTGAAGCCCAAAAATATCCTGTGTTGTAACTCCATTTGACCAGAGATAGGTATAGT
>JBBKWX010000003.1:0-7184 GCA_037969175.1 Bacteroidia bacterium
TACTAGATGTCAAATAAGACCGATCAAGTACCTAGGAGATTTTGGGTTTTTTCTGCACTCATCATAATAGAAGTTCTTCTATTTGTTTTTGCATGGCATACATTACCATCAGATGGATCGCAAAGAGTTGGACATGATGGAAAAGTCTTTATTGGGAAAGTGAATAACGAAGGCCCTGCAGCTGAAGCCGGTTTGAAATCAGGTGATGAACTGATCAGTATCAATGGGAGAGACAATGAGTTTTATTTAACATGGAGAACCCGGTTTACATATGCTCCCGGTGAAACTGTTTTATATCATCTCAAGCGCGGGGAGGAAGAGTTTTTTTCAAAAGTCACCTTTGTTTCTGAGTGGTCTCAATCTGAAAGATTGTATGTCCTGCAGATCTTTGTAATTTCATTACTTATTCTTCTTGGAATATTCTTGTTGTATTTTAAATCCGGAAATCCTTCGGTACGCTTGCTTTTTATTTTTAGCCATATTTTTGCGATCACCTTATTTATTACTCCGGTTACCGGAGGGTTAATTGGATTGGTAAGATCCGGAATATTTACGATTTGTATTTCCTTTTTAGGAACCACCTTTTTGCATTTTTTACTTTGGTTTCCCGATAAGAATAGAGTACTAATTCGTTGGCCAAAATTGCCCTTATTGATGCATACAATATCGGGGCTCATTGCAACAGCTGCAGTATTCAGCTTGTTGCTGTTTGAGGAAAATAAAAATATTCAGAATGATCTTGATCTGCTTTTTTATTACAGGCTGATCATTATTTGGAATGCTATTCTGGTAATCATTGGATTAATTACAACAATCCGTGTATTTATCAGGATCAGAAATGAGATGCCACGAAGCAGATTGTTTTGGATCTTTACCGGATTATTATTAGGTGTTCTGCCATTAGTGGGAGGTGGCTGGTATTTTTATCTACATGTATATCCAGCTAAAAGGGAGGTGTTCGATTCTCTGATCTATGAATTTTTCCTGATTCTAATCTTTGTCGGGGCAATGCTTTTAATATTCTCTTTGATATTTGCGATCCTCAGATATAGGATATGGGAAACAGAGTTGATCATAAAGCGAAGTTTGATCTATACCTTACTGTCAGCATGGTTGGTATTAACATTTATTTCTTCAATTTTAATAACAGATTATTTTATCGGTGTGCCCAATGATTCATTACGCGTCGTTTGGTTATTGCTGATCTCTTTTTCGCTTTTACCGGTCAGGGATTTTCTTCAAAAAAGAATAGATTGGTTATTTGACAGAAACTACTTGAGCACTGCTGAAGCATTGAATAGTTTCGAATCAGCGATAAAAGGTATTTACGATCTGCCTTTATTATACAATAAGATCCTTATATCTACCGATCAAATATTTCATTTTAGTTTTGCAGAAATACATTTATTGTCTGAGAATTCTAATTCCGGTATTGTATCCAGATTAGGAAGAGATAAAACGTATACTGAAGCAGTAAAAAAAGAACCCGAATTTTCAGAATATCTTGAAAAGGAATCAAGCTTTTCATTGCTGGAACTTTCAAATAGTTTAGTGCCTTCAAGAGCAAAAGATAATAGTCTTATTATTCCCCTTATTTCTCAAAATGTAGCGATCGGATATTTTGAATTAGGTGCGAAAAAATCAGAAACTGTATATACTAATCATGATATTACTTTGTTGCAATTAATAGCACAAAGATCGCAAGATGTAATTCGTACTGCTGAATATTACCAATTGGAATTGGAGCAAACTGTTGCTTTGGAACGAGAACGCGACAGAATTGCAAGTGATCTTCACGATGACCTTGGCTCGGTGCTTACAAAGATCTCAATTCTTACATCCATTGTCAGACGAACAGGTGAATTACAACCACGTACTTTAGAATTGATAAATGAGATCGGTGACTCTGCAGGAAGTTTGATAGACTCCATGAATGAGATAATCTGGGCTATGAATTCAAGGAATGATTCATTGGGAAATTTGTTGTCCTATATACATGAGTATTCCCTGGATTATTTGGAGGCAAACAACATCAAAGGCGAATTCCCGTTCCCGACTCATATCCCTGATAAGGTGGTTGGAAGTGAAGTAAGGAGACATGTTTTCTTGATTGTAAAAGAAACCTTGCATAATATAGTTAAACATGCTAACGCGGATGTTGTGAATGTCTATATTAAATATGAAGAAAAAAACTTGAGTATTTTAATACAGGATAACGGGAAAGGTTTTGATACATCCCAAAATAGTATCGGGTCAGGACTAAAAAACTTAAAGAAAAGAGCCAAACAAGCGGGAGGAGAATTAATGATAATCAGTGGGGAAGGGAAGGGGACAAGTATTGATCTGAATATTCAGTTTTAATTACTACTATGTAGTGATACTATTCATTAAGATTAAAGTAATTTTGTATTATATTTTAGAAAATGATTAAAGTAGCAATAGTAGAAGATAACGCAGACATTCGTAATGGATTGGAGTTATTAATAAACAGTTCGGAAGGGTATTCTTGTGTTTCCTCGTCTCCAACAGGTGAGCAGGCATTGATAGATATTCCGGTGAGCAAACCTGATGTGGTATTAATGGATATCAATCTTCCGGGTATATCCGGTATAGAATGCATAAGTCTTTTAAAACCAAATTTGCCGGGTACGCAATATTTGATGTGCACAGTTTATGAAGATGATGAGCAAATATTTAATGCATTAAAAGTTGGAGCCACAGGCTACATCTTAAAAAAGACCCGGCCTGAGTCTTTGCTTGAAGCCATTGATGATATCAACGCCGGTGGATCACCGATGACCAGCCAGATAGCAAGAAAAGTGGTAGCTTCCATGCAAGGAAAAGCTTCTAGTGGTGACGATCTAGCCTTATTGACGAAAAGAGAAAAGGAGATCCTGGATTTGCTTTCTATGGGGTATAGATATAAGGATATTGCAGAACGTCTGCATTTAAGTGTAGAGACTATTCGTACGCATATCCGAAATATATACGAAAAACTTCAGGTTAATTCACGGACTCAGGCCATCAACAAGGCATACCCTAAAGGATAACTGCTCTGTATTTTACCTGATTCATAAATTAACAGATTAAAATAATTACAATTTACCACTTTCGTGCGATTGATTTAGTGATATGCTTTAACGCATCTTTGTCATACAGTACAGGGAATACTGGGACCAGTAATTATTGGTTCAATTAGTAAATTGTTTGAATAATTGGGTTATACCCCATCCGATCGGATGGGGTATATTTTTTTGGTCCATTTTGTAAGGTTTTGTTTGCTTTTATGATTTTAGGATCAACTTGCAAATAATTGTAATTGCCAAGTAGTCAAGTAAATATGCATTTTTTTAGCAAATTCTTCTTTATCATCCTTAATTTCTGCTTAATCCTTACATGTCTTTATAAATGGCAGATATACAAGCAGTTAATTATATGCAAAAGGTTACTGTATCCCCATATAATGTGAGTAAGATGTGTAGTTACTATGCTTCATACTCGTTTTTAGATGAGGTAATTTTGAACCATAAAATAACAGCCACGTAAAATCTAATAATACAGTTATGAAGAAATTAATTACATCTACAAAAAACATCCTTGCACTTTTCTTTACAGTTAGTGCTATTCTGATCTGCTCAAGTGCCTTTGCACTTTCAGGCAATGATTCAGACAACTCTACGTCTTCATCAGAAATGAGAAGCAATGTTAACGTGAAACCTGGTCCGGGTACGAATTTTACAATTGGACCAAATCCGGCTAAGGATATCATCTATGCTAATTTTTGGTCAGGTGAACCTACCAATTATACAGTAACGGTTTACAGCATGATCGGTACATCGCTACGCAGCAAATCTGGAATTTGTCAGATCGGGGCAAATTCAGCTCTGATAGACATGACCGGATTTGCTCCGGGTATATATCTAATCCAGATCAACAATCACAATATAATCTATACCGGTAAGGTGTTGATGCAATAAGACATATCCCATAATTGTGTAAAGGGTCAGATTGTTTCTGACCCTTTTTTTGTGCCGAAAATTCAGACCCATTTTCAATTGGCCAAATCAAACTCTGCTTTCACCACTAGAATCACAGATATTCACCAAATAAACATCAATTACAATCAATTTTCGCATTAGATTTGCCCGATTCATTTTTTGTGAATCTCATGTGCAATGTACAGGTGAGGAGTGCTTGTGGATCAGGCAAAATCTTCTCAACTGGCGAGAGCCTTTCGGGTAATACCGAAAGGTTTTTTTTTTACTTTTATGGCAAATTGATGGTTTGACCCTATTTTTAACTTTTTTGACCTAAAATAAATATACATTCACCAAATATCTGATGTAATTCTCTTCTGGCGAGCTATTTTTGTAATCTCGTCAAAAAATGCATTAACACTAAACTCACATGACAAACATTAACACTATCAAAGCTAATTCCGGAATTTCTGCTTTTTGGTTAAAAGCAGTAGTTGGGATATTAGCACTCACCCTCTTCGCATACAATTATGCGAAAGCGCAAACCTTTCCGGCAGCGCAGAGTTTACCTTACTCTCTGACTACTTACAGTGGAACAAGTTTTCCGACAGGATGGGCTGCACATCACATTTCCGGTTCTATAGCGACAAAGGATGTAATTCCAGCGGATGGAGACCAAACAAGAAGCGCCACCTCATTTGGCTGGAGAGATGAAGCCGCTAACGGACTTTCTTTGATGTTGGATAGAAATGCCCCATCAGGCCCTACCGGAGCATGGTTACTTTCCATCAATACAACGAACATGAGTTCTGTACGCCTTTCTTGGATCTATCGACTGATCGCTACGGGGTCCAGAGATGTAAATATGGGTCTGCAATACCGTGTTGGTACCAGTGGTAACTTTACCGATCTGGGTGGGACTGCTGTTGAATATTACACAGCATCATCCCCTGCCTCACAAGCGCATACTATTTCTCTTCCTGCTCCGGCACTTAATCAAGCGGTAGTTCATATTCGATTTATTTATTGGCAGACTACTAATGCTAACGGAACCCGACCACGTATCTCAATTGATGATATTGCTGTCTGCGGTGTGTCTTCATCTGTAGCAGGACCTGCACAGTCAATTTGTAATAGCACAACCGCCACACTTGCAGGTAATACGCCTACAAACGGTACCGGTGCATGGACTGTAACAGCAGGTACAGGCTCAGTTACTACTCCCGCAAGTCCAACATCCGGAGTTACCGGATTGAGTCTTGGAGCAAATACATTCCGTTGGACTATCTCAAATGGTTCATGTTCAGGTTCAACTCCATCTTTCAGTGATGTGACCATAACCCGATCTGCGGATCCTACAGCATCTAATGCAGGTTCACCGCAAACCATTTGTGCCACAACTGCTACCCTTGCCGGTAATACACCGGGTGTAGGTAGCGGATTATGGACTCTTCAAGCAGGATCCGGATCCATAACAACTCCTTCAAGTCCAACATCCGGTATTACCGGACTTGGTGTTGGAGCAAATACATTCCGTTGGACAATTTCTAGCGGTGCTTGTACCCCTTCTTTCAGTGATGTAACAATTACCCGAGATGCGAGTCCTACTACTTCTAATGCAGGCTCTCCTCAATCCGTTTGTGTTGTTACAACTGCTACCCTTGCCGGTAATACAGCTGTTGTTGGAACAGGTGTATGGACAGTTCAAGCAGGATCAGGATCAGTTACAACTCCTTCAAGTCCAACATCCGGAGTTACCGGATTAAGCCTTGGAGCAAATACCTTCCGTTGGACTATTTCTAACGCTTCTTGTCCTCCATCATTTAGTGATGTGACCATTACAAGATATGCGGATCCTACTACTTCCAATGCAGGTTCACCACAATCTGTTTGTGCTGCAACTGCTACCCTTGCAGGTAATACTGCAGTTGATGGTACCGGAGCATGGACAGTTCAAGCGGGTTCAGGATCCGTAACAACTCCTTCAAGTCCAACATCCGGAGTTACCGGACTAAGCCTTGGAGCAAATACATTCCGTTGGACTATTTCTAACGGTTCTTGTACTCCTTCATTCAGTGATGTAACTATTACCAGAAATGCAGTGGTTGTGCCTTCTGTAAGTATCGTAGCAGGTTCAAATCCGATCTGCCCGGGAGTTTCTGTTACATTCACCGCTACCCCTACCAATGGTGGAAGTACCCCTGTTTACCAGTGGAAAGTGAATAATGGAAATGTTGGTACAGATAATTTCCAATACACGACTTCTGCCCTAAATCCAAATGATGTAGTTACTTGTGAACTTACTTCTAATGCAGTTTGTGCTTCACCTACTACTGCAACTTCAAGCGGTCTTGCTGTTTACAGTGCAACTTTACCATTTACTACAGATCTAAGCACTACTTCATGCTGGACGATTCAGCACGTAGGAGCGACTCCTGCTGGTGACTGGACGTTCGCTTCAAGCATGAGCAATCCTACATTGAGTCCTTTAGTTGGAACTCAAATGGCATATTTTAACTCAAATGGTTTCGCAGCAGGTGCTTCATCAAGATTGGTTACTCCAAGACTTGAATTGAATACCATGTCGGAGCCTTACATGAGAATGAAAATTAGCCGTGATTCAGGATTCCCAAATAATAAAGATCTTACAGAAGTTCATGTAAGTACAGATGATGGAGCTACATGGACCGTTAAACCAATTCGCTCACCTATCCGTTATGGAGCAACTTTCACAACTCCGGGATGGTTCACTTTTGAATTGGATCTTACTCCATTTAAAGGTTCCTCTCAGGTAAGAGTTGGTCTCGTTGCTGTCGGCGCTGCCGGTAATAACATCGCAATCGATGAATTTGCTGTTCTTGAAGCTTCTTGCGCTGTTCCTCAGAATCTAACAGTGACAAGCATTACAACAACCAGTGCTCAGGTAAGCTGGAATCCAACTGCAGGTAACTCTAACTATCGTTTGAGATGGACCTATTACCAGGATACTTCTAGTTATGTACAGGTGTATGATTCAAGAAACCTTGTAAATAATACCAGCTTCACAATTACAGGTTTGTTACCTAATACCTTCTATACTTGGCAGGTAAGTGCTACTTGTTCAGGCACTTCAGTAGGATATCAATGTTATCCGGATACTTTCAAAACGCTTGCAGGAAACATCCCTTGTGCTAAACCTTTTGGACTGAGTCATGTGTTGAATACAGG
>JBBKWX010000004.1:0-5421 GCA_037969175.1 Bacteroidia bacterium
ACACCTGAAGAGAGGTTGGAGCAGCACAAGACCAGATATAGAAATGCAAAAGGTCATAAACTATCTGCGAACATAGCACAAAAATATGGACGTTACCTTCGTCCCAGTTTATACAATCACATAAATCTTCAACCCATGACAAGATCTCAGGCTCTTTTGATGGAAGAAAAATTGGCTCGTGATCTCAGGCGAGAAGGTTATGCCGTTTGGTCTAATTGATCCGAAATTATCAGAATATCTATGAAATTCATTCTTTGCATTTTTTCTATTCTCATCACATCCTTCGTCTATTCCATAAAGACACAGAGAGATGATCCTGGTCAAAATATAATATCATTTCAGGATTCCCTTATTCTGGCAAAGTACATAGCAGAACTTGAAAAGGAATATATAGAAATTGATTATACAATATCCAGAGAAGAAATACAACAGATACTAAGCGAGAGCAGAACAAATATTAGTGATGGTGTAGTTGTATATTCAGCTGACAGCACTTTTAAGATCTTTACTATTGAAGTTGAAGGCTGCGGCGCGTATTGCAACTCAACCTGGTATTCCTGGATACATTATAATTTAGCCAGCTCTTTAGAAATAAATAGAACTATAGATGTTGCAAATGTTTTGTCAATTCATAACCTACCTGATAAGAAATATCTGATTATCGAAGAAAGCGGTGGAAGACCGGCTTCCGTAATGACTGTATATTGCCAGGCAGCAAATTTGATCTCCTTTTCAAAAGATTCAATGATCTCCCACCCTATTCTTTATCACGAAGAACAGCAATTTGGTTTCTGTCAGGAGAATGGAGTTGAAATGGAAGATCCACCTTATATCAGGTATGATGAAAGTCAGAAAGTAATGAGCTATTTCTATGGGAATAACTATGCCTATAGCTTGGGCTTAGATATAGATACAATTTTTCAGGGGAAGTTTAATTATATCAATGGTAATTTTATCCTGGAATCTGAAAAGGTCATAGTGAACAACAGAGAAGAAAATAAATGACACGATCAATTCCTGAGTTATACGATAGTCTTCTGGAACAGGAAAGGATACTTGTAGACGTATTAAGACAGATCGTTATTGAAACTTTACCTTCCTATTGCAAAGAAAAATTATCCTACGGCGTACCCTACTTTTATGGTAATCGCGGCATCTGTATCATCTGGCCGGCCTCTGTTCCGCGAGGAGGGATCAAGTCGGGAGTATTGTTTGGATTTTCACATGGGAATAAATTGAATGATGAAGATCAGTATTTAATACATGGCAATAACAAACAAGTCTTTTACAGGATCTATCAATCTCCGGAAGAAATAGACCAGGATGCATTAATTAAATTATTGAAAGAAGCACTTCGAATTGACGGAATGAATAAGGGCAAAATAAAATAGAATAACTTCTGATAGTTTAAAGCTAATCTAGATACTTTTCTTTTACAATTTTATGCTTTCTAAAATTTGTAAATTAAATCCCCGTTTAATATTTTAATGAAAATAAATAGAGCCATTTGTAATGAATTATATTAAAGATCTAATTGAAGAATTAAAACTGGAAGCAATTGTTACAAGACGTTATCTAGAGCTTGTACCTTTTGACTCCCTAGCATATAAACCAAGCGAAAAATCGGAATCTCTTGGAAGATTGGCAGTACACATTGCAGAGATCATCTCTTGGTGGACCTCGGTTGCCGAATCAGATAAACTTGACTTTAAACAATTCGAACCACAGACCTTTAGTACTAAATCAGAGTTACTAAGCTATTTTGATCAATTACTAAATGATGCATTAAATTCATTAAGTAAACTTTCGGAAAAAGACCTGATCAAGGACTGGTCGATGGTTTATGGAAAACAAGTTCTATTTACATTGACAAAAAATCAGGTTTTTAGACTATTTTGCATGAATCATTTTGTACACCATCGTGCACAGTTAGGAGTTTATTTTCGTATGTTAGATATTATGGTCCCGGCCACTTATGGTCCTTCAGCAGATGATGATCATATAATCCTGATCAATCCATTCAATTGATCTTGTTTTAACAATACCAATTGTTCAATATTTTAAATTATAACATCATGAAACTAGGTGCATTCTCAATTAGTTTAAGTGTAAAAGACATAAACGTTTCTAAAGCATTCTATGAAAAATTAGGATTTACTATTTTTGCAGGTGCCTTGGAACAAAATTATCTCATCATGAAGAACGGAGATGCTCTGATCGGTCTATTTCAGGAGATGTTTGAAAATAACATTATTACATTTAATCCGGGATGGGATCAGAATGCAGGAAACGTAGAAAACTTTCATGATGTAAGAACGATACAAAAACATCTTAAGAGTAAAGACATTAAACTAGAAAGCGAAGCAGATGAGAACACAGCCGGACCTGCAAGCATCGTTCTGGTTGATCCTGATGGGAATTCAATTTTGATAGATCAGCATGTTTAAATGACCCATATGGATAATAACGATATTTTAAGAAGGATTCGCTTTTTATCAGATCTTGGAGATGCTGATATGATAGAAATATTTGCACTGGCTGATGATGTAGTTAGCAGATCAGATATCAGTGATTGGCTCAAGAAGGAAGATGACCCTGCGTACAAGATAATGCCTGATCTGAAACTTGCTACATTTTTAAATGGTCTGATCAATTATAAAAGAGGAAAAAGAGAAGGCGAACAACCAAAACCAGAAACGCAATTAAATAATAATCTTATTCTAAGAAAAATAAAGATCGCTTATAATCTAAGTACGGATGAGATCATTGACTTATTTAATCATATAGATAAAAAAATAAGTGCGCATGAATTGAGTGCGTTTTTAAGAAATCCTGAGCATGCAAAATACAGAGCGTGCAATGATCAATACCTCCGAAACTTGCTGCAGGGTATGCAAAAAATGATAGAAAGATAATAACAGGTCAAGGTCTTAGATCCGGAAATGCTATATAGATTGATCAGGAAATTATTCAAGATTGCAATAGCAATTTTCTTTAAGAAGATCGTAGTAAGCGGCAAAAATAATATTCCGGCATCCGGTCCTGTTATCATAGTTAGTAATCATCCGAATACATTTCTTGATCCTCTGCTTGTAGCAACTGTGATGAAACGCAGAATCGGTTTTGTTGCAAATGCAAGTATCTATTCCGTAAAGCTTCTGACACCCATTTTTGATTACTTCCATGTACTTCCTGTCTACAGACAAAAAGATGTATCACCGGGAGAAACACCGGATAATTCAAAAGCTTTTGCAAAGTGTCATGCGTATTTATTAAAAGGAAAAACACTGCTTATTTTTCCGGAGGGCAGCAGTTACCATGAACTTAAGCTAAGAGAAATAAAAACAGGGAGCGCAAGGATAGCATTGAGTTTTGAAGATCTCTCAAATTTTGAAAGCGGATTAAAAATATTACCTGTAACCTTGGATTATTCCGACTCATTGCAGTTCCAGAGTATGATTTCCATTATTATTAATCCTGCAATTTCCGTTGCTGATTACGCCAATACATTTATTTATAATGAAGAAAAATGCGTAGATGAATTGACCGAGGACATTCGTTTGAGTTTGGCAAGGAATATTCCGCAAACCACCGGTAAAGCACAGGAGGAATATCTTATCCAAGCTCATAAGTTTTACACTACATACGCGGAGCCCGCTGCAGATCTGTATATCAATCCAAAGCGCTCCTTAGCGCTACGTAGTCAGCTTTCTAAAGCATTAAAGCATATTTCAACTTCCAATGAACAACTTTATTCAGATATACAAAAAGAGATCTTTAATTATTTTGAAGAGATCAGATATCAAAAACTAACAGCAGGATTTTTTACAGAAGAGTTTCAACACAAAAACAAATTCCTCGTTTTATCTGGATATCTTTTTTCATTCCTCATCATGATTCCCTTCTATTTTGTAGGGTTGATCACAAATTATCTCCCTTATATTTTACCTGCTAAGATCTTCAAAGCTCTGAAAATGGAGATCGAATATAAATCATCCGTTCAATTAGTTATAGGGATCTTTACATTCCCTCTATTCTATTTCTTAAACATCTATCTCTTTAGATCATTCATAAGTAATGATCCATACTTTACCATTCTGTTTTTGATCGCAATGCCTATTACCGGCTATTTTGCAATGTATTATTGGACCGAATTAAAACGATTTTCAAGGGTTGTCCAGTTTTACTTTTTTCTGAAGAAAGAAAAAAATAGAGAAATTCTAGTCATGCGGGATGAGATCTTGAAAAAAATAGTAGAGGCGAGATCAAAATTGTAATTCAAATCTATTGTAGCCCGGAATAAATTTTAGTTTTTTTAAAAGACCTTCTTTTTAACCACAGAGGCCTCAGTCCCGCACGTGCGCATGTGCGCATGTGCGTCAAGCTAAAATATTAAATAAAACCACTAAGAGCACGTAGGTCACAAGTTTCACTAAGATATCATTACGAGAATATCACTTCTAATTTGAAATTAATTTTTTTGTGTTTGTCCTTGTTCACCATCTGGTAGACATTATATTTTGAACAAATCTACTACAAAATAAAGGAAATAATAAATCTGCGGAATATGCATTTATTCCTTAGTGTAACTATGTGTTCTTGTGACCTTAGTGGTAAAAAAAAACATAACAGTTGAGAAAAATAACTGCTATGAAAATGCAGTACAATAAGCCATAGGTTTATAACATTACCCAACATGGATAAAGTTAACTTGACGCGTATGCGAGACTTCGGGGCTCTGAGACCTCTGAAGTGAAATCAGCCCGGATTTTCTTGTAGAAAAGTACTTATGATGCAATGCGACAGGATTTGAAACCCGATTCAGGAAAGCAATGACTCAGTCCTATCAATTAGACAAAAAAAGGGATCCCTTACTCAAAGGATCCCTTTTCACTTACGAGAAAATTTTTATTGATCAGCTCCTGTTTCAGGCTTCTCGAGTGACTTAGCAATTTGCACTCTACGTGCAGTTTCAGATGCCTCTTTAGAAGCCCCGTATAATTCAGGATGAATATACGTGCCTTTAAGTTCCTTTTCAACTTCCGGCTGAACTCTGTTATGATTTGCATACGCATCAGAGCGAACGCCGGTCACCGACCAACTCACTTCTATATTCGGAGTATTGGTTTGAATGACGAAACTATTATTCTGAATTTTATCTTTTACGATTGCTTGTGCAAAAGATCCAATAACGGTCAACTGATATCTAAAATCTTTATTAGCTGCTTCAAAATAAGCAGGCAAATTTACTGTAGCATATCCATTTGCATCCGTTACGATATTACCGCTATACACATTCATCATCTCAGGCGATTCTACAAAACTATGTACAAGATATTTATTAGCAGGATCCAAAGGATGATCGATCCTGAATGTTCCACCGCCTTTAGCAATATTACCTGTGACAGTCAGATTACCCGT
>JBBKWX010000005.1:0-2959 GCA_037969175.1 Bacteroidia bacterium
GATCAAAAATTCTTTATGGGTTGCCCATCGCTTTGCTGATATTTCCCTCCTATTTCATTCTGAATGTAACGATAATGGCTGATGCCCTGTTTATGTTTCTCATCTTCATGGCCTTTTTATCCTTCATCAATTATATAAAAAACAATAGGTCAAAAGATCTGTATTTTCATGGACTCTGGCTGGCATTGGCTGTGCTTTGCAAACCCGTGTTGATCCTGATCTGGATTCCTGAATTGGCGTTTTTCATTTTCTTATTCTTCAGAAAAAAAATACGTCCATCGCATCTTATCATTCCTATCTTTCCATTGCTAAGTGTGCTGATGCTTAGTTATTACAACTATACTAAAACCGGCTATTTTCACTATTCGAGTCTGAAAGAGACCAATCTTCTGGCTTACAATGCGAAGAATACTTTACTGCTGAAACATAGTCCTGAGCAAACAGATGCTATTCTTGAAAATATATTTGAAACCTCACCTGATAAAGAAAATTTTAAGGCTTATTCCAGCCATTTATATGGTGAAGGAACAAAGATCATCCTGAATAATATTCCGGGTTATATCCTTCTGCAAACCAAGGGAATGATCAATTTTTTCCTGGACATTGGCAGATATGATATTTTCAGTTTTTTGTATCCTGATTTCAAAGGAGATGACAAAGGAATTAAATATCATTGGAATGAAGGAGGGATGGCAGCTGTATGGACATATTTGAATGGATTTGGGCTTCCCTATTTGCTGTATTCTATTGTGATTCTGATTGGCAATTTGACTCTGCTGGGATTGTTTATCTCATTTATGTTTGACAAGAAGATCCCTTTGGAAGAAAGATTAATATCTCTGTTGTTGGTTGGCTATATTTGTATTTTTACAGGACCTATTGGCAGTGCAAGATTCAGAGTAGCGATCTATCCTATTTTATTATGGACTGGGCTAAAGAGTTCTGATTCTATTTTATCAAAAAAAACTAACCATGAATCTGTTAAAGCATCTGCCTAATATTATAACACTCGGTAATCTGACGTGTGGGTTATTAGGCATCATCCTTTTGTTTACCTATGGTCCGGCTGCTGCAGCACCCATGATCTTCTGGGGGGCCGCTTTGGATTTTCTGGATGGGTTTGCAGCCAGAGCGCTCAAAGCATATTCTCCTATTGGCAAAGAACTCGACTCACTTGCAGATGTTGTGACTTTTGGAGCTTTACCCGCTTTGATCCTGATGCAATTGATAGCAAATGCAAGTTCTATGGATGATCCCATAAGATATCTTGGATTATTACTAGCATTATTTTCTGCTCTACGATTGGCAAAATTCAATGTAGACACGGAGCAAAGTGAAAATTTTATTGGGCTTCCAACCCCGGCAAGTGCCATATTGATAGCAAGTATTGCATTGGTTACCAGCGGAGATTTCTTCAGTATGATTTATAGTAATTTTGGATTTCTGATTGCTTTGGCGTTGATCCTGCCTTTGATGCTGGTGATGCCATTACCTCTATTCTCACTAAAGTTTAAGAGTTTTTACATCAAATCAAACAGTATACGCTATCTCTTTTTATTAATAAGTTTGATTCTGCTTATCACATTTGCATATTCCGGAATCCTACTTATTATTTTATTATATGTAACTTTGTCTATCATCAGTCCACCTAAGAAAACGGTTTAAGAAACAGTCATGAAATTTTCAGCAAACATCACCGTAATGCCATTGAAAGCGATCCTGGATCCTCAGGGAAAAGCAGTTACAAAATCAATGAAGAATCTGGGATTACCGGAGATCGAAAATGTACGTATAGGTAAGCATATTACGCTGGAAGTAGATGCTGCGAATCTGGAAGATGCAAAAACAAAAGTAGATACTGCCTGTAAGAAGCTGCTTGCAAATCCAATCATGGAGAGCTTTGAGTTTAGTGTAGCTGAGCTGAAGGCGGAGGCTGTCTAGTTTTTTTTGAAACTGGGAAGTTCTGATCTTTCTTTTTTTTTACCACTAAGGTCACAAGTGCACTAAGTTTCACTTAGGACTCTTCTAATTTGGCAAATTCTTTGGTAACAAGAGGAATCACTCCATTCACCATTTTTTCTACATGAAAATTCAATAACAGCCCTTTTGGTTTTCCTGTTAAATATAGATATGAGAGCAACTGAGCGTTGAATATAGGTTGAATTGAATCTACAGCTTTGATTTCTAAAATTATCAAATCATTTATCAAAAGATCTAAAACAAATACTTTTGCTAATTCTTTTCCTTTATAAACTATTGGAACCTTTACTTGGCTTTTTACTTGAAAACCTTTTTCTAAGAGTTCTTCTATCAGACAAATCTCATAAACACTTTCTAATAAACCGGGGCCCAATCGGCTATGAACTTCAATCGCACATCCTACAATTTGATAAGCGATATCGTTTATATACTTTTTTGTGATCATCTCTTACTAATTCAAACTCAATCATTTTGATTGAATAACAAATCTAAGAGATGAGGCATTAGAAACAATATACAAATAAACTTCCCCTTAAATAGGCAACAAGAAACCCTTATAAAGGCAAATATTTGCTATTAGTTTTATTAAAACAGATTAGATATAAAACCAAAATATTTGTAATCAAGATCATTCAAAAAATGAAATATAAAAACCTCCTTAGTGTAACTAAGTGTACTTGTGATCTTAGTGGTAAAAAAAGGACTATTTTCTCAGTTCGAAGTTCTGACCTAAATAAACTCTTCTAACCTGTTCATCTTCGGATAATTCTTCTGCTGTACCTGCCTTCAAAATCTTTCCTTCAAAAAGAAGATATGCTCTTTCAGTAATGGTAAGGGTTTCATGCACATTATGATCTGTGATGAGGATCCCGATATTTTTTTCTTTCAATTTAGAAACAATACTCTGGATATCTTCTACTGCTATTGGATCTACACCTGCGAATGGTTCATCCAGCAAAATAAAACTTGGATCAGTTGC
>JBBKWX010000006.1:0-41443 GCA_037969175.1 Bacteroidia bacterium
GTTACATAATACTGTACATCAAAAGCAAGATTGATACAATTTGAGGTTGATCCGGTTGACCATAAGTAAGTATATGGAGCTGTTCCGCCACCTACTGTAACACACTGAACAATTGGTTGTCCGATGCAGATTAGTGGATTTGGATTCAGATTCACTGTCAATGGAGCAGGCTCAGTTACAGTGTAGCTACATGTTTTAACACATCCACTAGAATCTGTTACAGTAACAGTATATGTTCCTGCAGTCAGACCACTGATTGAAGCTGTAGTCATTCCATTTGACCAGCTATAAGTATAAGCAGCTGTTCCACCACTTGCGATCACTGAAGCAGATCCATCTGCTCCCTGATAACAAGTTACAGGTGTACCTGAACAATTAACAACTAGTTCACTTGGCTGAGTTAAAGGAGCAGGACAAACTAACATTTCACATCCATTAGCATCAATTACTAATACATGGTATGTACCAGGACAAAGTCCGGTAATTGTAGCTGTTGTAGCTCCGGTAGTCCACAGATAAGTATATGGAGGAGTTCCGCCACTAACAATTGCAGTTGCTGTTCCATCGCAAGCACCATAGCAGGTGATATTTGTAGAATTAAAAGTAACAACTAAAGGAGTTGGCTCTGTTATAACAACCGTACATGAAGTAGAACACTGATTTGCATCAAATACATTTACAGTGTATGTTCCTGCACAAAGTCCGGTCACAGAAGCAGTAGTACTTCCATTTGACCAGCTGTAGGTATAAGGAGCAGTTCCACCGCTAGCATTAACTGATGCAGTTCCATCACAATCAGCGAAACAACTTACCGGAGTTGAAGAACAACTGGCAGTTAACAAAGCTGGTTCTGTAACTGAATAGCTGCAAGATTTAACACAACCATTTGCATCTGTAACAGTCACTGTATAAGTTCCAGCAGTTAAACCACTGATTGAAGCTGTGGTCATTCCATTAGACCAGCTATATGTATAAGGAGCAGTTCCACCGCTTGCGATAACTGAAGCAGATCCATTTGCTGCCTGATAACAACTTACATTGCTACCTGAACAATTAGCAACCAATTCACTTGGCTCGGTGATTAATACTGAAGTCTGATAAACACATCCGTGAGCATCTGTTACAGTTACACTATATGAACCGGCACACAGGTTACTCAAAGATTGAGCAGTAGATCCATTTGACCAGCTATATGTATAAGGTGCTGTTCCTCCGGAAGGAGTTACCATTGCTGTTCCATCACAAACACCATAGCAGGTTACATTTGTTCCGTTTGCAACACCTGATAGGGCAGCAGGCTCATTTACTGTAGTTGAACATGTTTCTGTACATCCGTTAGCATCCGTTACAATAACTGAATACAATCCGGCTGTCAATCCACTGATTGAAGCAGTAGTTGATCCATTACTCCATAGATATGTATAAGCTCCGGTTCCACCGCTTGCATTCACTGATGCAGTTCCAGTATTACCACCGTAACACAATATATCTGTTGATGAACAATTGGCTATTAGATCTGATGGCTCGGTGATCGTTACATTACATGTAGCTTCACATCCATTAGCATCAGTTACTGTTACTGAATAAGATCCGGCACACAATCCGCTAATTGAAGCAGCTGTGTTTGCATTAGACCAGTTATAAGTATAAGGAGGAGTTCCGCCTGCTGCATTTACAGAGGCTGTTCCGTCACATACATTGTAACAACTTGCATTTGTAGATGAACAATTAGCAGTCAGAAGACTTGGCTCGGTAATAACTGTTGTGTAGGTAGTATCACAACCTGCAAGGTTGGTTACTGTTACTGTATATGATCCATCGCACAATCCACTGATATCTTCAGTTGTTGCACCATTTGACCATAAGTAAGTATAAGGTCCGGTGCTTCCATTAACCGTTAGGTTTATAGATCCGTCACATACATTATAACAACTTGCATTTTGTGTAGTTGCACTTACATCTATTGCAAAATTAGATGCTGCAATAAAGATAGAATCAATAGCAACACATCCATTTGCATCCGTAACAGTTACAATATATTGTACATCAAAAGCAAGATTGATACAATTTGAGGTTGATCCGGTTGACCATAAGTAAGTATATGGAGCTGTTCCACCACCTGGTGCTGCACACTGAACAATTGGTTGTCCGATGCAGATAACAGGATTTGGAATTAGATTCACAGTCAATGGAGCTGGCTCAGTAACAGTATAACTGCTATTAGCTACACAACCATTCGCGTCGGTTACAGCTACATTATATATACCTGCACAAAGACCACTGATTGATTGAGTAGTTGCTCCACCTGTCCATAGATAAGTATATACTCCTGTTCCACCACTTACAAGAACTGTTGCTGTTCCATCGCAAACCTGGTTACAACTTGCGTTGGTTCCTGATGCATTTGCAGTCAATTCTGTTGGTTCAACAACCACTACTCCATTACCGCAATTTGCAGTACAACCATTGGCATCTGTTACAACTACGGTATACGTACCTGCACAAAGTCCGGTTTGAGAAGCGCTGGTTGATCCATTACTCCATAGATAAGTATAAGGAGCAGTTCCACCATTTGCTGAAACAGATACCGTTCCATCACAAACACTATAACAACTCATATCTGTTGAACTGCAATTGGCAGTCAATAAGGTTGATTCGGTAATAACAATTACCTGAGTTTCTTTACAACCATTAGCATCTGTTGCTAATACAGTATATGTACCGGCACAAAGACCCGTAAGACTTGCAGATGTTGGACCATGATCCCAGCTATAAGTATATGGAGGGGTTCCTCCATTAACAGTTATTAATGCTGTACCATCACAAACCCCATTGCAACTGGCGTTTGTACTATTCTGGCTTGAAGTAAGCAAAGTCGGCTGATTTACACTAGCAGAACAAGTGATCACACAACCATTGGCATCTGTAACTGTAACTGAATAGCTACCTTGACATAAACCGGTAAGTGATGATCCCGTGGATCCATTTGACCACAAGAATGTATATGGAGCAGTTCCACCACTAACGTTAACTGATGCTGTTCCATCGCAATCACCAAAGCATGCTACATTGGAACCCGTGCATAAAGCAGTTAACTCTGAAGGTTGAGATATAAAAACACTATCGAGCTTACCACAACCTGCAGCGTCGCCTACAGTTATATAATGCCATCCGGCACAAAGACCTGATGTGGATGCTGTAGTAGCACCATTTGACCAATTGTAGGTATAAGGCGCAGTTCCACCTGAAACACTAACAGATGCTGTACCATTACATATTCCAAAGCAGGATACGTTTGTAGAACTCTTTGTAATTGAAACCTGAGTTGGCGTACACAATAAGAAACCATTGTTAGTATTTCCGTCAACGAAATTCTCATTGATAGAAGATACAACAGAGTTCATCTGAGATGCGCTATAAGGAGATGCACATCCGCCCAATACTTTATTTGCTTCGGCAAGAACCTGAGCAACTGACCATCCTGCAAAAGTGCCGGAGGCCACAATAAGATCCTTTAAATTACCTAAAGGATATGAAAAGTTTGCATCATACAAATCAAATCCAACATTTAATGTTAATGCTGTAACCTGACCGGCAAGTACATTACGATATGATTGAGCAGGGTTAACAAGAATACCCGGATCCAGAGGGCGAGCTGTAGTTCCTGAAGGAAGAAAAGTACAAACTGCCGTTGAAGTTGTTAATCTAATTTTATTTGAACCACATCCTATTTCAAGACCTGAAGGAAATGCAGCTGCAAAATTTGTAGCTAGATATGATCCGGGATTTCCACCATTTTGTTGGCATTGTCCCCAACCTCCTTGAGTCTGGGTGCGAAAATTACAACCCTGAACCAAGCAAATTAAATCATTCAATGAACAGGTACTGCTTCCGGTACAACCGTTAGCATCTGTCACAGTTACTGTATAATTTCCGGCTGACAAGCCACTTATATCACTTGTAGTAGCACCTGTTGACCAGATGTATGTAAAAGGAGGCGTTCCACCTAATACAGTGGAATACAAAGCACCATTATTTCCATTAGCTGGGAATATGGTTTGAAAAACATTACATTGAACAGTTAATGCAGCAGATGGCTGAGCTACTGAAAAAGGTAGAGTAATTGAACATTCATTATCATCGGTAACGGTAACAAAATACTGACCTGGACAAAGGTTAGTTCTTGTAGCAGCCATACTTCCATCAGACCAAACATATTGGTAAGGAGGAGTACCGGCTGTAATGTTTACTGTTGCAGAACCAGAACACGAATTAAAACAACCCGCATCTAAAGAAACAACTGCTCCTGTAAATGGTGGATAAACAGAAATACGTATCCAATTGCTTTCGCCCGGATAATTTGAACAGCCTGCACGTCTTGCACACCTACGATATTCTTTTGTAGTAGTACTGTATGGAGGGTCATATGAAGATCCTGTAGCTCCCGGAATTACCGAGTAGGCTCCACCTGGATTTCGAACCAACCAAATATATTCCAATGCACCTGAACCACCTGAAGGTAATTGCAGACTAACGATTGGATCCGGATCATATGGCCCGCAGTTTCCCTGCTCCAAGCCGATGTAGCCCCCGCTGGTGACATTACTACATGCCATCACAGGACTCATTATGAAACTCTTTTCCAGAATTTCGAATTTTTTGGTTTCAGCTGCATAACCATTTGTGGATACAAAAGGCATACAACATAGCAGAGCTGAGAATGCTACTTTGAGCATGTTTCTCAGCCATTTCTGGAATTCTGCAGATCCCACTGTACTAGAATAAAATTTGTCCATGTAAATTGATTTTTAAGATGAAAAAATGTGTTCGATTATTCTTTCCGGTTGAAAAAGCTGTAAAGGATTGTCCTTTTTGGGGCTCATCATACCATCCCGATAAAGCAAATATATTCCTTAGTCCAATTGCTTGATGGAGATTTTTGTGAAACGTTATTATAAATTGGTGAATGAACTCTTTTCAATGGTGAAGAGATAAAGAATAAAAAAGAACAAATTTTTCATTCGGTAAATTGTTAACAACTCCACAATAAGCTCATTTACATTAAACTACAAGTGTTTTGCGAAAATGAAAAATAATTGACAAAATCCCATTTTAGGATTAGACAAAATTGTAGTTAAATCGAAAAGTCAAATTTTGTATTGCGCTAAAACCCTGTTTTTCTTTCAATTAACTTAATAATGGACAAACTAATGGTAAGTTTTAGGTTTAATGTCTTTGTTTAAAAACAAAAGCCATTGGTAATCGATTGATTACCAATGGCTTACGAGTTAATTGCATTTAAGGGACTTTACTTGCTCATCATCATCTTTCTAATGTATTTCACTGGGGCACTGCCATATCCAAGAAATTCTTCATGAAAAGATTTCAGATCAAATTGATTGTCTCTTTTTTGTTTTATTTCTTCACGCAATTTATAAATTTCATGATATCCCGTAAAGTAACTGCAAAGTTGAACATTTGTTAGTGTTACCCGTTTCCATTTGTTTTCTGCTTCCGCTTTTTGCTGAAATGCTTTATTTATCAAAAGATCCAAAGCATCTGCTTTTTCCATTCCTTTACAGTGTACACTATAATCCAGGATCGTATTGCAAACAGAACGCAAATGCCATTTGTAATACATTAGCCACATCTCCGGTTCATTATTACCATATCCTTCTTCCAGCATCATTCTTTCTGTATATACTGCCCAGCCTTCTACCATGGTTCCATTTCCAAAAACACTTTTGACAAGACTTGGACTTTGATTTGAATAAACAAGCTGCGCATAATGGCCAGGAATGGCTTCATGTATATTCAGGATCTGCAATATATAATGGTTGTATTCTCTCAAATAGCTTTCTGCTGCTTCAGGGCTATAGGAATCCAAAGGACTTACATTATAATATGTATTCTCTCCCTTTTCATAAGGTCCGGGAGAAGATATAGATGCTCCGGCAACTCCATCCATATAACCGGGAGTTTTTCTTACGATCAATGGCTTTGATGGGTCTAAATAAAGTAGTTTCTTATTATTTACAAATTCAACCAATTCCGGAATTTGTTTTTCGATTGCAGTCATGAATGAATCGCGGTGAACATGGAATTTTGAAACTGTGTCAATCACGGAACGAATAACTAACAAACTATCCAGTGGCTGCTCCTTACCCGGGAAATATTTATTCCAAAGCGAATGAGAAATCGTATACATTTCATTTGTTAATTCAGCTTTTCTTTTTTCAGCAATTGTATAAATTTCATCTGCAGTAAAACTTGACTGAATTTCAAGTTCAAACTTTTTATTATAAAGTTCTTTCCCAAGTCTAAAACTTCTAACGTTATCACCGGTAAGCCCTGGTTTCACTGTATTTTCCAACCAATTAATATACGATACAATACTTTCTTTGGCTGCATCAATTCTGCTGTAAAGCAAATCTTTTTGTTCGTTGCTAAGTGTAGAAATGCGCACAGAATCTTTCATATCAGAACCAAAAACCGGGATGCTCCCTTTGTTCTGAGCTATCCCAAGTTCTGTATGTTCAATCGTTGGTTTAGAAATATTCTTTTTTTCTGCTTCGTAGTATGCCGGGATCTTATCAAGTCTCGAACTGATAGCTAATAATCTTTCATTCAAGGGAGCATATGTCTTATATAATTGCTCAGCGATCACTCCGCCTAAATTATAATTTGAAGGATCCCAGGTATAACTTTTATATTCATTGTTATACCATAATGAACTTTCGAGAAAATTCTTGATCAATTCCAGATCAACGCGATTAGCTGTGTTAAGTTCTTTTGATTCGTATGTATTTAAAGAATCTAAATAAGAATTCGCAAACACGTTTTCTTTTTCAATGGCATCTGGTCCCGGAATAGTGAGTTGATCATGATATTTATAATAACCAAGACTACTCGCATAAGTTGGATAAAGCTTCCATAGCTCCTCGATAAAATTATCTCTGAACTTTTCAAATTCAGAATTATTATCGACTAGTTCAGGGGATTTGCATGAATTAGTAAATAAGGCAAACAGAACACAAAGGGCAAGCAATCTTGACATAACAGATATTTTTTTGCAATGTAACTATTCAATTCTTAAAAATAAAAAAAGGGCCGGAAATCCGGCCCTCTATTAAAGCTGCTTTATTCGATCAGTAAATAATCAGCTTTTCAACACTCTTACCTTTCGATGAAGTGACCTCTATAAAATACATACCAGCCGTAAGGTTGCCTCTTTGTATATTCAATTTATGGCCAGCTGAAGAATTGACAATGTTTTCTTCCATATGAACTTTTCCGGTTTGATCCATTATTCTAACATATACATTCTCGTTCTCCAATTCAGTTCCAAGTTCAATATTAAAATCGCCTAGTGTTGGATTTGGGTAGACCGTAAATATGCGATCCGGTGTTGGATCAGGAATAGTCAGATTACCATTTGGATCATATGTAGACTTGCTCTTGCTGAAATATAAAGTGTAATATGATGTTGGGTGAGTTGCTCCGTTATACCCTTTAACTCTCAGATAGTAAGTAGCTCCTTTTGACAGGTTATTAGCAATTAATTTTTCATCTAAATTACCTCTCCTGTTTGAGGAAGATACTAAGATGAGATTTGAATCATAAAGATCAAGATCAAAATCCGCAGCCAGCGTTGTCAAATCAAACTTAACATTATTAATCGCATTAGTGATCTTAAATTCAAACCAATCCTGATCATTTAAATCACAGATTAATCCATAATAATATGTGTTAGGATTGATCCTTTTAGCGCTAACACTTGAGTCATTCGGCTCATTAGAATCATTTGAACATTGGATCACAGATGCAGTAGTAGTCGCCAATTCTGAAACGCTGAAGTTACTGCTTGCGTCTGAACAAATACCTTGAACTTGAATCTCGTACTGGGTACCTCCTGTAAGATTTTGAATTTGATACGGACTTGAAGTAAGCCCTTGTATCAACGTCCAGTTATTTGAACCGGATACAGCATACCTAATATTAAAGGCAGAGTGAGTGGATGCATTCCATGATACATTGAAGGAGTTTGCTGCAATTGATGAAATTCCTAAACCTGATGGTACCGAGCAATTAGCAATCGTAGTGAATGTTGAAATAGTGCTATAATCACTGATCACACCTCCACAAACAGCCCTTACTCTTACTTCATAAGTTAGACCAACACCCAGACCTGAAAGATTTTGCGTATTTAAATTTGTAGAAATACTATTCCATGAGGAAGCACTCACTAATTTATACTCCACTTCGTAAAGCGGTGCAGAATTGGAATTCCAGGAAACCGTAGCTGTTGTAGAGCCGGTTGCACCAGCACTTACACCATTTGGAGTTCCGCAATTAACATAAGTCGCAAAATTAAAGACCGCAGAATATGAACTGCTTACTGAACCACATTCAGAGCGTAGTTGAATTTCATAATTTGTAGAAGGTGATAAACCATTTATGACATAGAATGTATCTGATACATTCTGAATTGTCCAAGTAGTTGTTCCTGCAACTTGATACCTTAATCTGTATCCTGCCGCACCTTTACTATCCCATGAAATCTGTGCAGTAGTAGAATTAAGGATAAGCGCTGAGTAACCTGTTGGAACCAGGCATACAGCACCGGTTGTAGTAAAGTTTCCTGAAGCACTATAGCTGCTGCTGCTGCTTCCACAAACAGAACTTACTTGAAATTCATAATTTGTTGATGATGCCAAACCGGTAAGTTGCAAACTATTATTTACCGAATTCGAATTGATCCATGTTGCTGATCCAACAGCACGATACTTTACATTATATGATGATGCAGCAGTTGTTCCCCATGAAGTAACTGCAGATATATTGTTAATAGAGCTTGCTAACAATCCGGAAGGGATGTTACATGTCAATAAAGTTGTGAAAGTTGACGAGGCCGAGTAGCTACTGGTTGTAGATGAACATACTGAAGCTATTTGGACTTCATAAATATTACCTGAAATCAATCCACTGATTTGAATGGCTGAAGAGCTTGTCGATGTATTTGTCCATACCGATGAAGTTGACAACTTATACCTTATATTATAAGATGAAGCTGATGTACTGTTCCAGGTAATATTAGCTGTATTCTGAGTAACAGAAGATATCGTTAAGCCAGTTGGCACATTACAAGTTACAGTTACCAATGTGGTAAAAGAAACTCCAGAATAACTGCTGCTCGTTGTTCCGCATACAGATGAAACCTGTATATCATAAGAACTACCGGATACTAATCCTGATAATGCAACACTTGTGGTTGCTGTTGTAGTATTGGTCCAGACCGTAGAACCGGCCAGTTTATATCTTACATTATAAGAAGTTGCGTTGGTACTTGTCCAGGATACACTAGCAGAATTCACAGTTATGGAAGAAACTGTCAACCCTGACGGAACATTGCAAACAGACAATGTGTTGAAAGTAGCAGTACCGGAATAAGAACTTGTGCTTGTACCACAAACAGATGCAATCTGATATTCATAGGTACTTGAAGCTGATAAGCCTCCCAATCCAACACTGGTTGAGTTTGAAGAAGTATTTATCCAGGTAGTTGAACCGGAAATTCTATATCTAACATTATAAGAATTAGCGGCTGTTGATGTCCAAGATAATGTAGCTCCACTGGTACTTATAGCTGAGGCTGTTAATCCTGTAGGCACTGAACAGGAGATCAAGGTTGTGAAATTTGCTGATGCACTATATGCTGTAGAAACAGTACCACAAATTGAACTGATCTGGAATTCATAAGTTACACCGGAAACCAGTCCAGTTAGGCTCATCGATGCATTTGTTGAACTTGTGTTTGTCCATGTACTTGAACCTGTTTGACGGAATCGAATATTGAAACCGGTTGCATTCGCACCATTCCAGGAAATAACTGCGCTGTTTGAAGTAATTGAAGCTGACGACAAACCGGCAGGAATGCTACAAGATACTAATGTGACAAATGTATAAGAACCGGAATATGCACTGGTGGTGGATCCGCATACAGAACGTACTTGAAATTCATATGCAGATGATGAACTCAAAGCTGCAATGGTTATTGAAGTAGAACTTGTACTGGTATTAGTCCATGTACTAGTACCTGAAACCCGATAACGTACATCATATGAAGATGCTCCTGATGACACCCAGCTCAAAACAGATGTTGATTCCGTGATTGAAGCAGCGTTTAGTCCGGCAGGAACATTACAATTTGTAAGCGTTGTAAAAGAAGAAGAAGAAGAAAAAGCACTTGTTGATGATCCACATACGGATGCGATCTGGTATTCATAAACTGTACTTGCATTTAGTCCTGACAAAGTCATCGTTGCAGTTGATGAACTTGTATTAGTCCAAGTAGAAGTACCCGTTTGACGGAATCGGATATTGAAACCGGTTGCACCAGCACCATTCCAGGAAATAACAGCACTGTTAGAAGTAATTGAAGCTGAAGACAGACCGGAAGGAATATTACAAGATACTAAAGTGATAAATGTATAAGAACCGGAATATGCACTGGTGGTGGATCCGCATACAGAGCGCACTTGAAATTCATATACAGAAGATGAATTCAAAGCTGCAATAGTTATTGAAGTAGAACTTGTACTGGTATTAGTCCATGTGCTAGAACCTGAAACCCGATAGCGCACATCATAGGAAGTTGCACCTGATGACACCCAGCTCAAAACAGAAGTTGATTCCGTGATTGAAGATGCGTTTAATCCAACAGGAACATTACAATTTGTGAGCGTTGTAAAAGTAGAGGAAGTAGAGAAAGTACTTGTTGATGATCCACATACGGATGCGATCTGGAATTCATATACTGTACCTGCATTAAGTCCTCCAAGTGAGAAAGAATTTGCAGAGGAGCTTGTGTTTGTCCATGAAGAACTTCCTGAAATTCTATACTGAATATTATAACTGGTAGCACCTGTGCTTGTCCAGCTGATCATTGCAGCAGAACTTGTTACAGATGAAGAATTCAAACCTGAAGGAGTGTTACATACAGTTAGTGTAGTAAAATTACCAGAAGCTGAATACGAACTTATAGTAGTTCCGCATACAGATGCAACCTGGAATTCGTAATTGCTTGCAGACGTTAAACTTCCCAGATTTAAACTCAATGAAGAGCTTGAGCCGGTTATCCATGTGGCACTTCCAACAATTCTATATCTCACATTATATGAGTTAGCAGAACTTGACGACCAACTTAATACAGCAGAATTAACAGTTATTGATGAGGCTGACAATCCAGTTGGAACTGCACAAGATGTGGTACCTCCAGTGGTTGTAAATACACTTGATGCAGAATATGCTGAGTTTCCTGTTCCGCAAATAGAATAGACCTGGAATTCATAAGATACCCCAGCAGTGAGACCTCCAAGAGAAATGCTGTTAGTATTGCTGGATGTATTTGACCAGATTGTTGTGGCCGTAGCTTTATACCTGACACCATATGATGCAGAACCGGTAGATGTCCAATTTAATATAGCAGAGGAAGAAGTTATACTGCTAGCATTTAATCCTGCAGGAACAGAGCAGGAAGTAGCACCACCTGTTGTTGTAAATACAATTGTTGAAGAATAAGCACTTGCTGTTCCATTACATACTGATTGAACTTCAACATCATAGCTTGTTCCGGCAATCAAACTTACAAGCGTCTGAGATGGATTGGCAGTACTGTAAGTAGTCCAACTGCTCGTACCTGATTGTCTGAATCGGATATTATATGCAGAGGCTCCGGCACCTGTCCAGGAAATGCTGGCCATTGTATTTTGAATTCCACTTACAATTATTGAAGTAGGAATTGCACAGTATATTGAAGTAGTAAAAGTTTGAGATGAGGTAAATGCACTATTAACAGTAGAGCATACGCTTAACACCTGAAATTCATACGTAGTGCTGGACAATAGTCCTGACAGAACTTTTGAATTTGTAGTGGAAGTTGTATTTGTCCAGGTACTGTTACCCGATGGTCTGTACTTTATATTATATGAGTTTGCTCCTGAGCTGGTCCAATTCAATGTAGCTCCTGTTGTATTCACTGATGAGGAACTTAAGTTGGCAGGTAGGGGACAAAGTTGTAAAGTTGTAAAAGTTGAAGACGGTGAAAAATTACTGCTTACTGAAGAACATATACTTTGAACCTGATATTCATATGTGGTAAGACCAGACAATCCGGTAAGTTGAGTACTGATAGCTATTGTATTTGCAGTTATCCAGGTTGTTGATCCAACAGGTCTGTAACGCAATGCATAAGAAGTAGCATTTGTTGAACTCCAGGAAATCATAGCTGCATTATCTGTAACAGCTGAAGAATTAATATTTGTAGGTACTGAACAAGATGAAGAACCAACCGGGATACAACCCAGAGAGTTTAATAGCGCTTCGCGAGAACCTCCCGGAGCGAACAATGCCTGTGCTCTTGCAACCTGACCGTAAGTGAACATATTTTTGCAACCATCATAGGTATAATCCATATGATTCATAAACATATCTCCGTTAGAACCGCTTCCGGAACAACTTGACATTTTCGGAAATGTAGGGCAAAAGAAGTTGTTACCATCTTGTTGAGGAGTATCAGCAACAAGATCATCACCACAAGCGCTCGAACCCCAGATATGTCTTAAATTTAACCAGTGTCCTACTTCGTGAGTTGTAACACGACCATAATTGTATGGAGCAGCAACATTTGAAGTACGGCCAAAAGTAGTATAGGTAACTACAACACCATCTGTTGAAGCTTGTCCACCCGGATATTGAGCATATCCTCCAAGATTACCACCTAAATAACAAACCCAGATATTAAGATATTGATCCCTGTTCCAGGCATCCTTGCCACCTGTAGTACCAAACTTTACCTTATTATCCGAAGTAAATGATAACTCATTTGTCTGTGTTCTGGTGATACCGGTTGTTGTATTTCCGGAAGGATCTCGTTTTGCAAGACAAAACTCAATTTGCATATTGCCCACTAATGATTTAAATGCATTGGGAATATTTACTGTATCTGCATTCAGCTTTCCGAAATCCTCATTCAATGCATCAATCTGAGATAAGATCTGAGCATCGGAAATATTTTGAACCGCTGTATTGTATACAACGTGTACAACAACCGGAATGGATACTGTACCTGCTGATCGCATATTACTCGTTCCTCGACTAATGAAATTCCGGGTAAATGATTCTATTTGCTGTTGATTACGGGCAAATTGTGGATCATTACCTAGTAATTGATCATTATAAGTTTGTGCTGAGCAATCCTTGGTCAGTTGAGTCTGGGCTATGCCAGAAACTGTGAATAGCAAGGAGATGAGGAGTAAGTGGATTGCTTTTTTCATTTTTTTTATTTACTTAGAATGATAATTATTGAGTTACAGATAAGAGACATCCCCATTGTCTCTGATTCTTGATTTTCAAAATTACCTTCTATTCAATGTTGTTAGTGAGTGCTTATTAGTGAATATTCCCTATTGTAAGATTTTTCTGATAAAAATAATATAATTTATCGTATCCAATTGAATATCAATACACTTGCCTTATTTCTACAGAAAACTAATTGGATCAGGTGAGTAAGAAAATGTTGTCCAAGTTAGAATTTTGAGCGTTTTACGGAACAACTGATTCTATCTTACATTTTCTTCAAGAGTTCTTCCGATTATTGATTTTTGGCGAGAGGCATCAAATATTGGGTGAACTATGCAATAAACTGGGCGAACTATACTTTTATTGTGGCGAATAATTCTGATAGCGAAAATAAAAGGATAGATTGACTCTACAAAGCAGAGTTATGAACAGAATTTCATAAATCCATGAACACTTTACCACAATGCCTTTGTTTATTGGGCTTTCGAATTATCACCCCTGTTGATAACTTCGCATACAACTGATAAACAAACAATTAAATAATGAATATTGGTTATAACTTTGTTAATTACCTGAAAATAGGGACATTTCAGTGGTGCTGGGAATTAGAATGTGTATTGTATAGCCTATACGCAAGAACCATTATTCAGTAAAACGGTAACCGACCCCACGTACTGAATGGAAATATCTGGGATTTTTACTGTCCGGTTCAAAATATTTTCGGAAATTCAGTATGAAATTATCTATTGTTCTTGTGGTAGGATAAACATCATAACCCCACACTGCAGTAAGAATTGTTTCCCGGCTTACAACTTGGTCCCTTCTTTCAATAAGCAGTTTCAGCAGTAAAGCTTCTTTTTTTGTGAGCATAATGCTTTTCCCTTTGCTATTTTTGGCTTCAAACGTATTGAAGTTTAAAGTCCAATCTGAAAAACTAAATTCATCAAGACTCAATCCTTGTTCATTTGATCGAATACCTCTTTTAATAAGAAGTTGTGATCTTAGGAGTAATTCTTCAAGATTGAAGGGCTTTGTTAAATAATCATCTGCACCTTTTTTAAGTCCTTCTACACGGTCTTCACCACTTCCTTTAGCAGTTAAAAAAAGAATAGGCACATCCGAATTTTCAAGCCTAATAGCCTCACAAACTGCTAAACCATCCATTTCAGGAAGCATGATATCTAATATGATTAAATTAAAATGTTTCTGCCTAAACATCTTGATCGCTTTCTTACCGTCTTCGACGGCATCCACAATATGACCTTCGAGTTCAAGGTTCAACTTGATCACGTCCCTAATGTGTTTTTCGTCTTCTACGAGGAGAATTCTCGTGTTGCTGTTTCCTGTCATACAGGTCTAATTTTTGAAAAGCAGCTTTTTAAAGCAAGATTAAAAATAATTATTAAGCCTAAATTACTAAACTTGCAGCTTAAATCAAATGAATGTTTATTGCCGCTACCAGCTTTTATAAAAAATTAACTCATCAACGCAGTCGGAATATTGCGAATGCAATAATACCATATATAAAGTCAGGTGATACACTCCTTGATTTTGGTTGTGGAAATTTTCTGCTTGGCAAAGAATTAACAGAGATTAAGCCCGGATTAAAAGTGACGGGAGTAGATGTAATTGCAGATCAAAATCTGGATCTCGAGACCATTTACCAATCCGCATTTTTAGAATTTAAACAATATGATCAGGGTTCCTTACCTTATCCTGATGAAAGTTTTGACCTTGCACTTGCATCATCTTCTCTCCATCATACCGATGATCCTGAATTTTATGTTCAGGAATTACAGAGGATACTCAAACCCGGAGGTCATTTGATCATAGTAGAAGAAATGTATTTAAACTTCATTGACAGGATCTGGATCTCTGCACAGGATTATGTTTTAAATAATCTTAAAAAAGGTGTCCCCATTCCACTAGAATTTCGCTCATACAAACATTACGTAAAGTATTTCAAAAGCACTGGTTTTAGAATAATTAATGAGTCATCAATAAGACCTTGCTTTCCTTATATGCATCACTATATATTTTATTTGCAAAAGCCTTAATCCAGAATGATCCGAAAATTTGTAAGTGGAATCAATCTGAAGTTTTTTCTTTGGTCAATATTGGTGGCCTTACTTTTCTTAGTGCTCAAAGGATACCAGTTTAATTCCGGAGATCAAGCTGAACATTTGCCTCAGGTATATAAACTCATGAATCCTTCCTTATATAAAGGAGATTTTTTCATGAGTTATTATCAGGGTGCATTTACGGTCAGATTTTTTTATGTCTGGATGATGTATGCGCTTACATTTATTGCACCCATAGAATTTTGGGCCTTTACGTTAACCATCTTCTTTATTGCATTTGGCGTGTATGGATTTATGCGAATCACAAAATATTTCAGCACAGATATTTTGAGTGCTTACATCTCTCCAATATTTATCCTGATCATTTTTTATGAATGGACAATAGGAGGAAATAATATTACATACAGTACTTTAATTTGCAGTACAATTGCCAAGAGTTTCGGCGTTTGGGCTTTCTATGAATTCTTCAAAGGGAAATACTATAGATCTGCTTTTTTTTCAGGTATAGCAACTTTGTTTCAAGTAATGGTTGGAGCGCAGATCTTCTTCATCATTATACTGTTAATTTTCTTCAGAAAAGATAAAATCAATTGGTTCAAAATATTAAATTATAGCCTTCTCTTTTTTATCATTTCATCGGCCATGCTTTTTCCAATGGTTTATAAACAATTATTAGTTCCAACTACTTTTAACAAAGATCTATATTATTCTATTTTATTTGATTTCAGAAACCCCGGCCACTTCATTCCATCATCATTTCCTATTGCTGATTATGTGCGTTTCTGTTTGCTGATCATGGCCGGAATCATAACCAGTATTAAATTAAAGTTGCAAAATACAGGCAGTTATTTAAGATTGATTCTGATCTCTATCAGCGGAATGATTTTGTTTATTTTAGGGATTGAAATACTTGGGATTTATGCAATAGCAAAAACACAATGGTTTAAAACAAGTATTTGGGTTGCTGCTTTGTCATGTATCCCTTTATCTGTTCTTATTTCAATAAATATCAGGAAGTTCATCCAAGTCCCAAAATTGGAACGTTTGATCACACCCGTTGCATCTGCCGGAATAGTGACTCTAATTTTCATATTAATATGCAGCCAATACATTCCTGTTAATGCAATTCAGGGGAGATATCAAGCAGGATTTTATGAAAAGACAGATCTTGCAAAAATGCATACCTGGATTGCTTTGAACACTCCTGTTGATGCTTTATTTGTGATTCCTCCGGAGAATAATTCATTTGGGTGTGAGTCCAGGCGACCTACTGTAGCAAATTTCAAAGCGATCATACATGAACCTTGGTTTATGATACCCTGGTATTACCGTATTCGAGAAACCTATTGTGTTGAATTATCTGATTTAGGACAAGAAAGAACGGCTCTGGAGATTGCTATTTCAAACTACAAAAACAAAAACTGTTTACTGGATCATGCAAGTTTCAAACCAGACTATAGACTTGACAATAAGGCTGAATGTAAATTCGTTAGCGATCTGGGACCTTTAATTCACGCTGAAGGTAACTGGATCTTGACAAAAGTTAGATGATCAGATATTGCATTATATTTTCTGATTTCATATATTTACCTACTATTCGTTATCCCCAAAACCACTAAAACATGAGAATGAGAATTTTTACTCTATTAATTTTAGGGCTTCTAATTACGGGAGCTACCGTTGCGCAACATGATCGTTGTGGAACCATGGAAAATCTGGAATTATTAAAATTGCAAGATCCTGGTCTTGAAGCCAGAATGGCTCAAATCGAAACCGATCTTCAAGATTTCCTTACTGCAAATCCGGAATACAGATCCGGTTCAGTAATTACTATCCCTGTAGTATACCATGTCTTGTATTCCAATGGTGGTCAGAATATTTCTGATGCCCGGTTACTTGCTCAATTAGACGTGTTAAATAAAGATTTCGCAAAAAAGAATGCGGATACAACAATTATCCCAACGGCTTTCAAACCATTTGCTGCAGGAACTGAGATTCAATTCTGTCTTGCTAAGAGAGATCCAAATGGCAACTCCCATACCGGCATTAACCGTGTCGCTACATCAACCACTGCGTTTCCTTATCCTAGTGATGCCATGAAATATACTGCACAGGGTGGAGCAGATGCCTGGAATCGCAATAAATATCTGAATATTTGGGTTTGTAATATGAGTGGTGGAATATTGGGTTTTGCTCAATTTCCCGGCGGCCCCGCTGCAACCGATGGTGTGGTTTGCATGTATAGATCTGTTGGAGGCCCTGCATCAAATGACCCTTCATACAGTCCATACCATCTTGGACGCACTGCAACGCATGAAGTAGGACACTGGCTAGGTTTAAGACATATATGGGGTGATGCTACATGTGGAAATGATCAGGTAGCTGATACCCCTACTCAGCAAACTTCAAATGGTGGATGTCCTTCATATCCAAAACTTACTTGTGGTAATACAACAAGTGGGGATATGTTCATGAATTATATGGATTATACCAATGATGCTTGCATGGTTATGTTCACAGCAGGTCAAAGTGCTCGCATGAATGGTATTTCCGGATTACTCTCATCTACAAGATCACAACTTGCTTCTTCTAATGGATGCCAGGTTGTAGTGGGTATCAATGAAGTAAATGAGTTGGCGAGTCTGGTTAATATTTTTCCAAATCCGAGCAATGGCATCTTTAATGTCAGCACTGAAGGACTTATTTATAAGACCATATCTATTTCTGTATATAATTTAGTTGGTGAAAAGATCATTGATCTTAGCACATTAGATCCTCAAACAAGAAACTACCAGATCAATTTGGACGAACTTAGTAAAGGGATTTATCAAGTTAATATTACACTTGATAACCGTGTCGTAACCAAAAGAATCAGTCTGGTCAAGTAATAAAATACTTTCCGGATTTGAAAGCACCCTGTCCCCATCAGGGTGTTTTTCTTTTTAGATCAGTTTGAACTACCTTTGCATTCTAAGTAAATCAAATGTCAAATAACAGTATCCTCCTTAAATCAATAGATCCCAAATTAAAAGCTATCGCTGAAAAAGTTTTTTCAGGGACACGAATTGATAAAAATGAAGGAATTTATCTTTATGAAAATGCCGATCTCGGATTTGTTGGTTCTCTGGCAAATTTTATTCGTGACAAGAAGCATGGAGATCGCACCTATTTCAATAGAAACTTCCACATAGAACCAACAAACATTTGTGTTTTCGCTTGTAACTTCTGTTCCTATTCAAGATTATTAAAAGAAAAAGAAGAAGGTTGGGAGTTGTCTGAAACACAAATGCTCGATATTGTTAGATCTTACGATGGAAAACCTGTTACCGAAGTTCATATTGTAGGTGGGGTACATCCCAAATTAACAATAGAATTTTTTGCAGATGTAATGCGAAAGATCAAAGCAATACGACCTGATCTGCATATCAAAGGGTATACAGCTGTTGAGTTGGAATACATGATTCGCAAAGCAAAAATGAGCTATAAAGATGGCTTGATGTATCTGATGGAAGCCGGTCTGCAAAGTCTCCCGGGAGGAGGCGCTGAGATCTTTGATGAAGAGATCCGGGAACAGATCTGTGCAGATAAAGCTACATCTGCTCAATGGCTGGAAATACATGAAACTGCTCATGGATTAGGTATGCATTCAAATGCTACTATGCTATATGGTCATATTGAAAACTATTCACACAGAATAGATCACATGGACAGATTGAGAACACTACAAGATAAAACCGGTGGATTCAATACATTTATCCCTCTTAAATTCAGAAATAAGGGTAATGGAATGTCCCATATTGCAGAATCTAATGTAGTTGAAGACTTAAGGAATTATGCTATTTCAAGGATCTATCTTGATAATTTTAATCATATCAAAGCCTACTGGCCTATGATAGGCAGATCAACTGCACAATTGTCACTTGCATTTGGTGTTAATGATGTAGATGGTACTATCGACGATTCCACCAAGATCTATTCGATGGCAGGTGCCGAAGATCAACATCCTTCATTGACTACCTCTGAGCTGGTTGATCTGATCCTCAAAGCGGGTAGATTACCGGTTGAAAGAGATACGCTTTATAATACCATCAAAGAATATCCGGAACCTATATCTGAATTGGATACGGTAATTATGAATTAAACTGTTCACCTATACTGGTTGCAGCATAATTTCTCCATTTTTCCAAAACATCTGAAAAGTCTTTTGGCAGATCTGCTTCGAAAAACAACTCCTCCCCTGTTTCCGGATGAGTAAAACCCAGCGTTTTTGCATGTAATGCTTGACGGGGGATGATCTTAAAACAATTATCTACGAATGCTTTGTATTTTGCAAAGGTTGTCCCTTTCAAGATCTTATCACCACCATAGGTTTCATCATTAAAAAGTGGATGGCCTATATGTTTAAAATGTGCACGGATCTGATGTGTCCTGCCCGTTTCTAGTTTGCATTCAACCAATGTCACATAGCCAAATCTTTCCAGCACTTTATATCGCGTAAGGGCATGCTTTCCATATTCTCCATCAACAAAAACATCCATCACTCTTCTATCCTTATACGATCTTCCTATATGTCCTTCAATTACGCCTTCCCCTTCCATATCACCCCAAACCAAAGCATTGTATTTTCTATCTATTGTTCGGTCAAAAAATTCTTTAGCAATTTTTGTCATTGCTTTTTCAGTCTTCGCAATAACCATTAAACCGGAAGTGTTTTTATCTATTCTGTGGACAAGTCCCGGGCGTGACTCTCCATTTCTACCGGTTGGCAAATTATTAAGATGGAAAACGAGTGCATTTACAAGTGTTCCGGTATAGTTTCCGTAGCCGGGATGAACAACCATTCCCGGTTCCTTATCAAGAACCAATAAATGATCATCCTCGAAAACTATGTTGATCGGAATATCCTCCGGATAAACCTCTGTATCTCTGGGCTCGCGAGGCAAGACCAAGGTGATCACATCTGATGGCTTAACCTTATAATTAGATTTTACCGGTTTATCATTTACTCTGAGTGACCCTGCTTCTGCTGAATTTTGGATCTTATTTCTGGACGCATTTTCAGTCCGATTCATCAAGAACTTATCGATCCGCAGCGGACTTTGACCTTTATCAACAACTATCCTTAAGTGCTCAAAAAGTTCATCTTCTTGTTCATCTGAATCATCCCATTCCTGTTCCGGAGTATCTTTCATATTTATTGAATGATGATCTTCTCGCTCTTTATTTTTTGACCGTTCTTATCCTGAACATTTATGAAATATAATCCTGATGGAATCTCTCTTATATCAATAAGTCCTGAAGAAGAATCAAACTCCAAAACCCGACGACCACTAATATCCGTTAATGAAATTGAATAGGTTTCATTTGTATTTACCGACCATTTGATAAAATCTTTTGCAGGATTTGGATAAAATTGAATATCAAGATCTGAAACATTATTTTCTGATACAGATACCAGTGGTGGAATAACAGATCCCAGCAATGGTCTTATCATCCATGAACCATCTACAACGATTGAGTTAAGCCAGGATCCTGTAGTATTGTAAAACATTTTTGAATTTGAAAAAACATTCTTATCAACTCCAATATTTAGCAGATCTGTACTGTTTTGGATCCATCCAACATAAATGGTTCCGGAAACAGGCAAAGGTGGATCAATCCTATAAGTTGCAAATCCATTTATACTATCGGTATAAGATGGTCTTTGATCTGCTTTCAAATAAATTATGTTTTCGGATGGGGAAATGGCTGACCAAACCACTAATCTGAACAAGCGATTACTGACACTATTATTTATCTGATTCCAAAAAAACTGCACTGCTCTTAAAGTATCCGCTTGGGCAAGATCGAAACGATAAGCCAATTTCGCATTGATCGCATTTAAGCCATAGCTGGTTTCTGCGGTGCCATCATCGTAAGCATAATAATTATAAAACTTTTGTTCTCTAACCAAAGTGTCATTCGACCTGTTGAGATCAGGGGTTGTATTCAGAAAATGTTTTAAGCTGAATGATGCACTATCTCCGGGAGCAGTAGGAAAAGTAAATCCATTAAATCTCACTACATCATTAAAATATGAACTTGGATCAATAGGCCAGAAAGTAGCACTATTGTTCCAAACTATATTTCCCATTTGATTATAAATTGTATCTCTCAAGCTGACCAACCTGGAACCATCGCTATTATTCCGGGTTCTTAATACAAGAGTATCTTTTGTGAAGAGGGCAGGGTTTGTCAAATAGTGCGACCAGGGCATAGCTTGATACCCTTTGAGCGGTGAAGGGGGAGCATCAACAAAAGCATTATCCTCGATGATGGTATCATTGATACTTCTTAATCTATTTAATTTTATATAATCCAGATGCCAATGATCAACATTTCCTGAAAGCGTTGAATAATTCAAAAAACGAAATCGGAATCCATTATATAAAAACTGTGAGTCAATAACAGGTAACATAACCTGAACAAATGGTTGCAATGTACTTCCTGCTCTTCTCCAAACCCGCACCCATGATCCGGAACTATTTTCAAATTCAAGAATCAGGGAGTCTGATCCTTCAGGAGCATTTCCCAAACCTTGTGGTTGATAAAAGAAACTAAAATAAACAGAATCAGAGGCAGGAAATTCCAGATTCATTCTTTTAGAGGTCATTTTATCTGCAATCCCATAGGTGTTTGCGGCTGAATTGTCGTAGGGATTTCCCTGATCATTAATCCCATCAAGGGTTGCAACACCTACTGTAATTGGGTTTAATGAATAATCATTGTTAATAAATGCGAAATTATCTACCCACTGTGTACTTGAAGGGAAGACACCCGGCCGAGAAAAATCGTCAACAAAAGGCAGACTGATTGTATCCGTAGTAGACATTCCGGAAACTTTTGCTGATTGAGTTTTGATGTAAGATTGAATCTTCCGGTTACTCTTCAGATCAATAGTATACTCATCCTGAGAGAATGATAACTCGGGCAAGCAAACTGCCAATAGTATTACGAATATGTTTTTCAATTTATTCATTTGATTGAAATAATTTGATTTTATCTTCATTCTGAGTAAAGAACAGGTCGATCGCTTCGCCCTGGCTAACAGAATCTAATGCTGAATAAGATGGGTTCTGACGATACACTTTTGCCATCAATGTATCTCTTACAGATTCATCATATACCGTTGATCCAATATTTAAAGATGATGCTTTTAAAACAAATAAGGCTTCACCTCTGGTAAGATTCATCAAGCTTGGGATTGGGACTCTGGTATTCCCAAATCCGTCTCCCAACACAAGATCAATGACAGATCCTTTAGGTAAGATATCATCTAAACTCAAAGTTCTTCCTTTGTTGAGCATAGCCAAAACAGCATTCTTAGCCAGATCCGGTTTATATATAAGATCCCCCACTCTAAAACCATACGTTTTGAGAATTTCTTCTGCTTGTTTTAAAGATACATCTACTAAGTTTGGTACTTTAATTCGGGGAGGCACTGTGCGGGTAACACTAAGGTAAATGGTTCGGTTTTCTTTTACTTTGCTGTCAGGAGATGGTTCCTGTTCAATCACTGTTCCCGGTGTCTTTGAAACATCATACACTGTTGAATCAACGATCACGAATCTCAAATTTTTATCTTTTAAGTATTCATCCACTTGTTCGAATGTCAAACCTCTAAGATCAGGAACTGAAATACTTTCACCATGATTGGTATATGAACTCAACCATTTGTAGGTAAATCCAAACATTAGTCCCATAAATAGGATAGCCAAAACCAAATTGACAATAAATATCCTGGAACGTAAATATTCAATTATATTTTTCATAGATCAATTAACCAATCAAGCATTCAGTAATGAACGCTTTCTTCTTTCAAATCCGTATTCAAGAATATTATTAATAAACTCAAAAGGCTTATATCCATTTATTGCACATTGGTGAAATATGCATGTTGCAGGAGTCATCCCGGGTAAACTATTTACTTCAATAAATATTACTTCAATTTTTTCAGGAGAATATACTCTTACAAAAGCATCAATTCTTGCATACCCTTCAATGTCCAGTACTTTGGCTGCTTTATCAAGTTCCTTGATAACTAAGTGAGCAATTTTTTCTCTTTCTACAGCGTCTTTGGCATATCTAGCAGGTGTAATATTTTGTCCCTGTCCGGCCAGAAATTTTTCTTCCAGAGAAAGTACTTCTCCCTCCACCAACGTTTCAGATGGCTCGAAAACTTCATATTTCCTACTCCCGTCTTCCGCATAACTTGTTAGTAAACCGCCGGTGATCTCAAGGAAATGTCTTGCTTCTCCTTTTGTAACCCATTCTTCAACCAGGATCTCATTCTTCAAGGGGAACTCTTCTTTGGGTTTTAGTTTTAAGAAATTGGCCGGGCCGGGAATTAATTCTTCGGAATCTCTGAATATTAATTCTAAAAAAGCATCCAACTCTTCTCTGCTTTTCACTTTCCTAACTGCTGAACTGCATCCGTCATCAACCGGTTTTGCAACAAAAGGAAAATTAAATTCAGTTAGAATTTGATCCAACAAATTATCTCTGTTTGTCAACCAATCTGATTTGCTGTAAAGCTTATGTCTTGGAATCAAAAATCCATGTTGCTGTAAAATTTCATTTGTCTGAAACTTATTTATCGTAACAGCAGAGGAAGAAATTCCTGATCCGTTATAAGGTAATCCGGAAAGTTCAAGATGTTTTTGAATCACACCATCTTCACCGGGCCTCCCATGCAAAGCAATGAATACTCCTTCACAAATAGTAGACAACTCGGTTATATCAATTCTTTTTGGAACGGTAACATTGCTGACCCCGGTATATCGTTCCGTAATATTTTTACATTTTTCTACAATATCGGATACTACCGGATGTACATGATAATGCTCCGCTTTTTCCTTTATATCATCCGCATTATCTTTTAATAAAACATTCACAGGAATCTGATACAATATTATTTCATCCTTGCTTCCGGTAAGGAAAATAGGAATGGGTTGATACTTGGCAGATGATGAAAGTTTTTCATAAATATTTCTACCACTCTCAACACTGATATGTCTTTCTGAAGAATAACCTCCAAGTATCACTGCGATCTTTATCAATTCATTTTGATGAGCGCGTTGCTCCAGCATTATTTCATCCAGCTTGGAAAGAAATAAAGAAGGTGTTTTATGATCCCGCATATCCATGCGTCGTTCTTCCAATGAAGTTCGGATGATAAAGGTTAAAAAACGCGAAGGATCTAATCCAATCTCAGCAGCCTGATGAAAGAAAAATGATGAAGGCATCATTCCGGATGTTGTATTTGGATCATTTAAAAATACTTCGCCTTTATCAGTAATAAAACCATCTATTCTCGCATAGGTATTGAATCCAAAATCGAGAAACAATTTTTCACATTGTGTCCGGATAGTATTCAACCATTCATTCGAAATATCTATCGGGGTTATCTTTCTCGAGAGGCCGGGAAGATATTTTGATCTGTAATCAAACAACTCTTTTCCTTTTCTGATCTCTGTCGGAGGTAGAGCAATAGCTTGACCATCTTCACTTCGGATAACTATGCAAGAAAATTCTTTACCTGAAATAAAAGCTTCTATCAATACTTCAGATTCAGCATCCAGACTTTGGATCAGGATCATTTGGTCTGATGCGGAAGCAAGATCATTTAACTTGAGAAGCAATTCTTCCGGATGATCTATTTGAATAAGATTGTCCTCTTTATAACCAACTTTAACCGGTAATCCAAAACCTTCTCTGATATCCGAAAGTTGTTTTACTTCTTTTACTTTATCAATATCTGAAAATGCATTCCACATTGCAGGTGAAATACTCGAAGTAAAAAATGCACGATCAAGAGCTGATTTAAATTCTTCGATCGTTGGGTCATCTAAAATAGAAACGCCTATAGAGGATCCTTGATTCGCTGGTTTTATTACTATGTGTTTTCCAACAGTTGATATTGAAGCTTCAAATAAAGGTTGTAATTGTTTATCGTCATGCCATTGTTTGCGATCACAAATTACAAACTCAGGTCCGTCAAATCCGGCTTGCTTCATCCATTTTTTCTGGATGGCTTTATTCATTCCAAGAGCTGAAGATAGAATCCCGCTACCTGTATAGGGTATGCCATACCACTCCAACATTCCTTGCAGGCGACCATCCTCACCATTTTTTCCATGAAGACACAAAAAGGCAATATCAATATGTTGTGATAATTGGCTCGGTTCAAGCAAGACTCCAATAGCTTCCGCCATGGCTTTTGCATTTCGGTCTTGAGAATCCGCAATGGATTCGGCATAGACAGGGAATCCATTTATTGAATCGGGTAGAAAATCTACCGGAGGATAAAAATCACGGATGCTACCTTTGTAAATATATTCCCAATTGAGGAGAATAATTTGCCCAAAGCTATCCACGAATAGTGGTACAGGCTCAAAAAGAGCCTTATCCAGGTTATCGTAAACAGTACGACCACCGGCAAAAGAAACTTCCCTTTCTCTGGAAGATCCTCCAAACAAGATTCCTATCCTCAATTTCATTGCTTGCAAAAGTAGTGAAAAATATAGTGGTAAAGGCCTTTCAGACCTGTTTTTCGAGGTAGGAAATCAGGGAAGCAATAGCCCTGCCTCTGTGCGATATATGATTCTTCTGAGTCTTTGACATCTCAGCAAAAGTCTGATCATACCCATCCGGGATGAAGACAGGGTCGTAGCCAAAGCCACCCTCACCTTTTAGCTCATCGATGATCCTTCCATTTACCACACCTTCAAAATATTTGGTTTCAGAATTTGAGATATAGCAAATGACTGTTCTGAATCTGGCTTTTCTATTTCCAATACCTTCCAATTCCTGCAATAGTTTATTCATGTTAGCTGCAGGATCCCTACTTTCGCCTGAATATCTGGCAGAATGAACTCCGGGTTTCCCGTTCAGTGCTTCCACTTCCAATCCTGTATCATCGGCTATACATGTAAAATGGTATCTGCTAAAAAGCCAGGAAGCCTTCTGGTGTGCGTTTCCTTCTAAAGTTTCCTGCTCTTCGGGAATATCCTCTGATATATTTAAATCATTTAAATCAACCAAAACGAAACTTGCAGGTAGTAAGTCTCGTATTTCGGTTATTTTGTTTGTATTTGCAGAAGCTATTGCTAATTTCATAAAATTCATACTTCAGAATATTCTACCATAGAACTAAACATGCGAAATATACATCTTCTGCTTTTATCTTTTGTATTTCCATTGGTGCTATCAGCCCAATGTCCGGTTGCAAATCCCCAGATCCCGGTTCAAACGTGTGCAGGGTCAGGGGTAAATTTCAGCAATACCAGCACCGGAGCTATCAGCCATGAATGGGATTTTTGTCCGGGTGATCTGAATCTAACACCAACAGGCCAGAATTTAGGAAATTTAGCAGGATTCGCATTCTTACAACAAATAAAATTGATCAAAAGCAATGGGAATTATTATGCTTTTGCAGCTAATTTTTTTGGGAATGATCTGATTAGACTTGATTTTGGCAATTCAATGAACAATACCCCGGTTGGATTTAGCTATGGTGCACTAGGTGTTCTCAACATGCCGATTGGGGTTGATCTAATAAATGAGGGAGGAGTATGGTACGCTCTTGTTTCTAATTATGGGACTAACAAGATCTCACTGGTTGACCTTGGATCGGATATAAGTTTGAATACTGCATCGGGTACTGATCTTGGATTGTTAAATTCTTCGGGCCCTAGACAGATCAGAATAAAGCAATCCAATGGACAAGTATTTGCGATTCAAGCTAATGATGCGTCTAGTAATAAAATAAATATAATTGAATTTGGTAATTCCATACTTAATACACCAACGGTAACATCATTTACACATACATCTTTCAATGAATCCTGGGGTTTTGATATTGAATTCGATTGTACTTTAAACAAATATATCGGCATGGTCAGCAATGCAAATTCCAGCAATTTGACTGTACTTGATTTTGGTCCTGTTATTAATAGTAACCCAACAGTAATTGGTACTATGATCTCTCCAATTGATTTTCCTGCAGCTATCCGGATCATTAATGACGGAGGAAATTATTTCGTCATGGGTGTGGGATTTGACAAACTGGGCAGATTAAGTCTGGGTAATAGTTTGACCAATACACCCGTAAGAACATTTGATGATTCAATTGCAAACAGTGTTAATCCGAGAGGTGTTGATTTCATCAAGGAAGGTTCTCAGTGGTTTGGACTTATTTCAAATGCAGGAAATGCATCAGTGGGAAAAGTAGTCTTTCCAAATCCTTGTGTTAACATTCCTGAATTTAGTACAGATCCAAATCCTTCAAATGTTTTGTTTGGAGGATCTGGATATCATCACATCTCCTATTCAGCCACAGGTGCCAATGGTACGAGTATTCATGTACTGGATAGTATTCTTGTTAATGAATTACCCTCAGCACAATTTACATCTTCATCCGCTTGTCTTGGAAGTCCGGTACAATTTAGTGATCAAAGTTCTGTCTCATCCGGACAAATAACCAACTGGCTTTGGGATTTTGGTGATACCAACACAAGTACACTGCAAAACCCTGATCATACCTATTTAACTGCAGGGCAATACACAGTAACCTTGACAGTGACAACTGCAGCAAATTGCAGCAATGATATAAGCAGTTTAATTGATGTAGCGCAAACTCCCAATGCTTCATTTACATTTATGAATAATACCTGTGCGGGAGAAGGCGTATTTTTCACTGATCAGAGTGTAGCTAATCAAGGCTCAATCTTAACCTGGAACTGGGATTTTGGAGATACGAATACCAGCCAGAATCAAAACCCTGCCATTTCATACGCTACAAGTGGGACCTATACTGTAAACTTAATTGTAACAACGGATCTGGGCTGTTTAGATTCTGTAAAACAAAATATTACTATTCTGCCCACTCCTTTGAGTTCTTTTTCCGTTTTGCAAACATGTATAAACGATAATGTTATTTTCAATAATACCAGTACGATCTCTGGGTCTTCAATTAGTGGTTATATATGGGATTTTGGCGACAGTGGTTCTTCCACATTGAACAATCCTACTCATATATATCCTGCAGTATCTGCGAATTATACAGTGGTTCTGATCGCAAACGCAGCCAATGGATGTTCGGATACCTTGTCTAAGATAATCCATGTCAGTAACAGGGCGACACCGGTATTCAGTGTAAGTCCTGCAAACATTTGCAAGGGTAACGCTGCTAGTTTTAATGACATGAGTGTGATCAGTGCACCTGACACAATCAATTCATGGTTTTGGGATTTTGGTGACAATACGAATTCAACCTTAAAAAACCCAACTCATTCTTATGCTAATACAGGAACATATACGGTTACTTTGACCGTGAGTTCTCTTACTTCTTGTGACAGTACTACGAGCCAGCAAGTCAATGTGATTGATGCTCCGGTTGCCGGATTCTCAGTTAATGATGTTTGTCAGGGTATGGGGAATGTTTTCAATGACCTCAGTATGCCTGCTTCTGGTTCTTCTTTGGTTTCATGGGCATGGGATTTCGGAGATTCCAACACATCCAACCAACAAAATCCAATGCACACATATGCTAGTTCAGGATCTTTTACAGCAGGTTTAACAGTAACAGATAATTTTGGATGTATGGGTATTGCAACTCAAAACGCTATCGTTCATCCCTTACCTCTTGTAAATTTTGGAAGCGGAATAAAATGTACGGGAAGTCCTGTCCAGTTTACAGATTCGACATTGATATTTTCAGGTTCAATAACTTCCTGGCTTTGGGATTTTGGTGATCCCGGAAGTGGAACTTCAAACATAAGTACACTTCAAAATCCAACACATTTATACAATACACAAGGCTTCTATTTTATAAAACTTAAAGTGACTTCTGATGAAGGTTGTGTTGATTCATTGATCAAGTCTATAGAGATAAGAAAAGCACCAAGTCCAAACTTTTCTGCTTCTCAAGCTTGTGACGGAGAATATGTTCAATTTACATATTTACCAAATCCTTTTCCATCAACTGCCACGAATTGGGCATGGTCATTCGGAAACGGGATCACTTCCACACAAACCAATCCGGCGAATTTATATTTAACATATGGGAATTATAACGTCTCATTGACAGTTACTGACAGTCTTTCGGGTTGTGTAAATTCATTGTCTCAACTTGTACTGGTAGACCCCATTCCGGTTGCCAGGATTGGCATCGCGGATCCTTGTATTGGAGTTTCCTATCAATTTAAAGATAGCAGCTCAGTTGCAACCGGAAACATTGCCTCTTGGAATTGGGATTTCGGGGGTCTTGGTACATCAACACAAAAAGATCCAATATTCGCATTTGCAGATACCGGATCCTATATCATTAAGTTGATTATTGTTTCTGATAAAGGATGTACGCATCAAACTACAAGAACAATAACAGTAACAGGACCTCCTACCGCAAAATTTATTTTCAATCCTACTTTTGGAGGCGTACCCCTATTGGTAAACTTCAACAATCAAAGTATAAATGCAGTTTCCTATTTTTGGAATTTTGGAGATGCCAACACTTCTGCACTTGCTAATCCATCTCATACCTATCAGGACACAGGAAGGTTTACAATCACCCTGTATGCTTACACTGCAAAAGGTTGTGTAGACAGCACTACAAAAAGTATTTACGTGATACAGCCACGACTTGATATAGCCGTACTAAAAGCAATTGCACAAAAGCAAGGAGATTACCTTACCATCAGTTCGGAATTATTCAATGTTGGCACCAGAGAAGTTACCTCAATGGAAATAATAGCTGAGATCTCAAATGGTTCAACGGTTCGTGAACAATGGACAGGTATTTTATTACCCGGTGAATCGATGATATATACTTTTAATTCATCATATCAATTAAAAGAGAATGATGACTTTAACTTTATTTGCATAAGGACTTCAAAACCAAATGGAGAAACAGATAACAACCCAATCAATAATCGTAAATGCCAAAGTTTGATAAATGATTTTGTGTTGTTTAACCCATATCCAAACCCATCAAATGGGATCATCAATATTCAATTCAATCTGGGTGAATCAAAAGAGGTGAGTTTACAGATCTTTTCAAAAGATGGAAAGCTGATCAAGCAATTATTTACAGGTAATGCAGCCAAGGGTCTCAACTCTAAGAGCTTTGACATCAGTGAACTGGCTGTTGGCAGTTACCGCATTGTATTGCGGTCGCAGGAAGAACAAGACATAAAGCAACTCTTTAAATATTAAATGCTTGCAAAGTTTGAGAATATTAAAAGATTGAATATTGTTATATTGCAGCCAAAGCGCATACTTTGATGACTGAATATATCATTCGCCCTGCCAAGGGATTAAAACTTGACTTTAGTGAATTGTGGGAATTTCGGGAGTTGATTTTCATTTTCACCTGGCGGGATATCAAAGTAAAATACAAACAGACATTTTTAGGATTTGCCTGGGCGGTTTTGCAACCCTTATTAATGATGGGGATATTTGCCGTATTTTTTGGAAGGGTATTGAATGTTCCTTCTGATGGACTACCCTACCCCCTATTTTCATTTGCAGGATTAATGTTTTGGAATATTTTTGCAACGGGCGTAAGTCAGGCTGGAAACAGCATGGTTAGCAATGCAGGCATTATTAAAAAAATATATTTTCCAAGATTAATTATCCCGCTTTCATCTATATTAAGTGCAGTTTTTGATTTTCTAATGACTTTGTTGATCTATGCTGCTCTAATCATATATTATGGGATCTCGATCAATATCTTTTTTTTAGGTATCTGTTTTCTGTTCAGTTTGGTCCTGACCATAATTACGACATTTGGATTGGGTAGTTTGATAGCAGCATTGAATGTGAAGTACAGAGATTTCAGATATATCATTCCATTTATGATTCAAGTACTTTTGTTTGTGACACCGGTGATCTATCCTTTGTCAATGGTTGAAAAGCCGTGGTTAAAATATATTTTACAATTGAATCCAATGGCCGGAGCTGTGAGTGTTGCCAGAGCAGGGCTACTGGGAAAAATGCCGGATCCGGGGATAATAGGCATCAGTTCACTTATGGCATTGATCCTTCTTATCGGCGGGATAATCGTATTCAGAAAAACCGAATCTACTTTTGCAGATCTAGCTTAAATGAAGCCAATCATAGAATTTCATAATATCTGTAAAACCTATCAAATAGGACACGAACTGAAGGCATATAGTACTTTCAGGGACTCATTGACTTCGTTATTTCGCAGATCTACAACAACAAAAGAAGATTTCTATGCTTTGAAGGACATCTCTTTTGAGCTAAATGAGGGAGATACTTTGGGCATTATCGGAAAGAATGGAGCGGGGAAATCAACATTACTTAAGGTTTTGTCGAGAATCACTTCGCCTTCATCCGGACACATTATTGCAAGAGGCAGAATGGCTTCTTTGCTGGAAGTGGGAACCGGGTTTCATCCTGAACTTACAGGCTCAGAAAATATTTTTCTTAACGGTTCTATTTTAGGATTAAAAAGAACAGAGATCAAATCAAAGTTTGAAGAGATAGTAGATTTTTCCGGTGTTAAAAATTTTCTGGATACTCCATTAAAACATTATAGCAGTGGCATGCAACTCAGACTTGCTTTTGCGGTTGCTGCGCATCTCGAACCCGAAATTCTGATCATAGATGAAGTACTTGCTGTAGGAGATGCTGAATTCCAGCGAAAATGTCTGGGGAAAATGAATGAAGTAAGCAGAAGCGGTAGGACCATACTTTTTGTAAGCCATAACATGGCTGCAATTGAATCTTTATGTACGAAATCCATTGTCTTAAGCGGAGGACAATTAAAAGGAATGGGCACAACTTCGGAGATGATCAACTTGTATTTGAACGAGTATTCAAAAGGATCCGGAAGTTTGCTAAATGGAAAGCTAGAATTCTCAGAAAATGATTCTCTGTTGATTCGTTCTGTAGAAGTGAATGGCGATGGAATAAAAGGCAGTGTCGTATGTATGGGAGGTGATCTTCAATTCCGGGTGAATGTAGCTTCATCTGAGATCATACATCAACCGGTACTGGGTTTGGTGTTTAGAAATATGCAGGAAGTTGCTGTTTTGGGAATAAACAACAGACATTATGGAATTGAATTATCTAAAACTAATTCATCCAATTTCGATATTACCTTTGAAATGAAAAACACGGCTTTAATGCCGGGTATTTATTCAATAGATCTGTTTCTTGGAGACGGTGCAGCTGATCTCGATAGTATTCCAGGAGCATTTACAATAGAAGTTGAATCACGAGACATCATGGGATCAGGATTGATGCCTTCTGAAAAATTAAATACATTTTTTCATAATTCCTGTGATTGGAGGATAAGTTGATGACAAAACTGAGTAAAGAAGATTATCTGGAGAAGTCTAAAAAATACTATGATAAACGGTTTGGAGATAGAGAACTTCAAACAAAAAAACTTACTGAAGAGGAGGTAATAAGATTGGCCCGACTTCAGAATATCATAGCAAAATTTAGATCAGAAAAGCCTGAGAACAGCATTTTCCGAATTCTTGATTTCGGATGCGGCCGCGGGTGGTTGAGTAATGCAATGCAAGCTTTTGGTGATGTCACGGGTGTGGATCTAAGCCCTGAAGCAATTATCTCTGCTAAGGAAACTTATCCGCAAGTAACTTTCTTATCGCTTGACGCCAGTTCTAAAGAACATGATCTTATAGCCGAATCCGAATTCGATCTCGTTTTCTCATCTGAAGTAATTGAACATGTATCTGAACAATTGAGTTATCTGCAAAATGCAGCCAAATATTTAAAACCTGGCGGAAGATTGGTTTTAACAACACCAAATGGGGATTGGAAAAAACATTACTTTTTTGGCGAACGTGAAAACTGGGGGCAACCTTTTGAATTCTGGTTAAAACCTGCCGAACTAGAAACATTGCTTCAAAATGCCGGGATGAAAAATATTCATTTAGAAACTTTCAATAGTAACTGGATATTTGATATGCCATCCTTTGGTAAATTAAGAATGCTGGGGCATCCATTGTTAAGGAGACTGATGAGTGTATCAGGGATAAAGAAAATCTATCTGAATTATCTTGAAAAAAATGGATACGGTTTGTATATTTTAGTTACTGCAATAAAAAAGTAAAAATTGGAAAAGGCTGTTGTTTCAATTATATATTGTTATCGTAATCGGGAAACTGAAAGATTAAGACGTTCGCTTGATTCTTTGAAAAATCAGAACTTAATAAATTTCGAAGTGATTTTTATTGATTTTGGTTCAGACCCTCAAATAGCAAAATCTACGGAAGATTTGATCCATGAATATCCTTTTTGTAAATATATTTATAATGATGCGAGAGGGCTACCCTGGAATAGGTCACATGCATTAAATACAGGGATCCGATTTGCGAATTGTGAATATGTATTTACAGCAGATGTTGATATGATATTCACACCAAACTTTACAGAAGTTTTGGCCATGTTAACACATCCCGAGAAAGCATTTTTCTTTTGTGTAAATTATTTGCAACCCGGATTTAACAAATGGGAAAAGTTGAAAGAATTCGAACCGAAAAATAAAAGCGAATCCTTTGCATTGGGACTTGCTCTTATCCCCAAAGCGGCGCTGGAAAAGATAAACTCATATGATGAATTCTATTGTTTTTGGGGAATGGAAGACAATGATATAGAATTTCGTTTACGGAAGTCTGGTTTGGTTACAAAATTTTATGAAGATGTTTTGATGCATCATCAATGGCATTCCTCAGTATCAGATTCCAATGAGTGGATGCCTAGAGGATGGAGACAATTTCAACAAGACTATTTTGAAGATAACGAGGATCGTTTGATCAGAAATGAAACCGTCAATTGGGGAAGAATATTTAAAAAAGATCAGAGAAAAGTATTGTTGACGAAAGAAAAAGAATTCCATTTGCATTTCAGAGCAAATTATGTTATAAATAAATTGAATACTTTACTATATGAATTAGAATCAGGAAGCATAATCAATATTGTCTTTAGTGATCGCAAATCAAATATTCATACAGGTTCTAATCTTGGCAAAATAAAATCTATCGCAAATAAGGTTATGAGTAAAAGCAAGATCCCTTTACAATTAGAAACGGAATACAGATCTTCTTATTCAACCGTGTTTGATGTCAGAGACGAATTGATGTATTTTATTTATCTTAAGTATTATCATATTGCAGATTATGCTTTTCAAATCAAGGGAAATGAGATCACTCTTGCGATAGAAAAAAGATGACAGAGAAAAAGATACTCATAGTTATTACATCAGATGAAAGTTGGGGTGATGTTTGGCATACACAATTGTATTGGGCAGATAGTCTCTCATCCGGGTTTGATGTGATTTACATAGAGCCACCTACTCCCTGGAAACTTACTTCAACCCTGAATATTAAACCAAAGATCCGTAACATTAAACCAAGACTAAAGGTTTATACATATCAAAATGCTTTTCCGGCCGGAAAAGTAAAAGCTTTAAGTTTAAAATATAATGACAAATTAAACAACAGAATGATCCAGCCTTATTTAAAAGGATATGACGAAATTCTGTTTTGGCAATTCGATACACACCGAATGATAAATTTGAAAAGTCCTGTAAAACTCAAACGAATTTATCATGTTGTAGATGCCTACATTGGAAATGATAATGATGATCTTCTGTCAAAAAAGGCAAACCTGGTTATCCATACAAGTCCAAAATTCAGAGATCATTATTTCTCATTGAATAAGAATGTTTTGAATCTTCCACAAGGATTTAGTTCTGAGAGTATGATCTCAGATGAAGATGAGATCCAACGTATCCGAGACACTTACCCTGATATGATGGTTTTAACCGGGACTCTTGGGGAATTTGTAAATTTCGGACTATTGATCAAATGCATGTTGACCTACCCGAATTTGACTTTGTTAATAGTCGGTCCCAGCAATCTCTGGTATAAGCATTCAGAGGAAGCGTTTCAGAAGTTACAAGATTTACCCAATGTTCATTATCTGGGAAAAATGCACCCATCAAAAATGAACAATTATGTAGCAGCAGCAAAAATTTGTCTGGTTGCTTATCATCCCCGGCCAAAGGACGATCTTTCATTAGCAGCATCTCCACTAAAGGTGATAACTTATCTGGCTTTTGGCAAACAAACAATCACTACGCTTGATTGTGAGATCCCTCTGATGGAAGACAAAATGATCTATACAGTTGAAACTGAAGAAGAATTTATTGAGCAAATAGAAAAATCTTTAAAAAGAGATCCTCATAAATATTTGGCAGAAGCAAGATCATATCTGGAGAGTGTCAGTTATGATAAATTAATATCTAAGGCCTTCAATGCATTAAATAAGGATCAACACTAAAAACACATAAATTCCGGATTCCGGATTTCAGGAAATATGCGTTTCTTTACACTTTAGGTAATTATCATCTTACAAAAGTAAAATGATTGATTATTCTTGATCATCACCCTGTTTTTGAATCACTTAAATCAATCAAAACAGAAAGATGTAAACCGAGAAATTATAGTTTTGAAACGAAGTCATTGTATATGCAAAAGACCAAAGTACTTTATATAGTTAGTTTTATTGATAAAGCTCTCATTTATGAGTGGCAGTCAAGAAGACTGGCTGATTCCCCTGAAATTGAAGTGAAATTTGTGTTGATGAATGCTGAACCACAATCATTATCAACATATCTGAAGGAACAGAACATTCCATATATTGACGTTGCTTACAGAGGAAGCAGGGATCTCTGGAAAACTATACCTCAACTTTATAGGATCATAAAAAAGGAAAAACCTGACGTCGTAAATACAAATTTGATCGATGCTTCTTTTGCCGGACAGATAGCTGCATTTTTAGCCGGCACACCATACCGGATCCATTCCAGACATTACGGAGATCTACATCACAGATATCACCGACATGCTTTATTTTATGATAAAGTAATGAATAAGATCAGTTCAAGAATCATAGTTGCCACTAATATGGTCAGAGATATCCTGACTCAAAAAGAAGGTGTTTCTGATAAAAAGATCAGTGTAGTTCCATATGGTTTTGATCTAAAAACTTTTACTGATGTCGATCAGGATAGAGTTGATAAACTCAGAACTAAATATATTCCCGAAAATAAGGGACCTGTAATTGGTGTTATCAGCAGATTCACGCATTGGAAAGGAGTTCATCATATCATAGAGGCATATAAAAAAGTGTTGGTTGAATATCCGAATGCTTTTTTACTGCTTGCAAATGCAAAAGGAGACTATGCTGATGAATTATACAAAATGCTGAACCAACTACCGGAAGGCAGCTGGGGAACTATCATTTATGAAAAAGATTCTCCTGCACTGTATAAGTTGTTTGACATATTTATTCACATACCTATTGGTTTGGATGTAGAAGCTTATGGTCAGATATATGTTGAAGCTTTGGCTGCTGGAATACCTTCCATTTTCACCTTAAGTGGTATTGCTCTGGATTTTGCCGTTGACGGAGAAAATTGCCTGGTTGTTCCATATAAGGATGAAGCTGCAACAGCGGATGCAGCAATTCGATTACTGAGAGATGAATCATTGAGAAAAAAAATATCGAAGAACGCCTTGGATCTGGTTATAAAGAGATTTGATATTAAAAGAATGATTGACGATCTAATAAAAATCTTCAAAGAAAGACCTTAACTGTTTTCTAATACTAAGATCATTTGCATCTGAATAAATATGCAGCCTAAAGTAACTATCATAATGCCCTGTTACAACGCAGGAAAATATTTGGCCGAAGCTATTCAGTCAATATTGATTCAGAGTTATGAAAATATTGAATTATTATTAATGGACGATGGATCTACTGATAATTCAATTGAAATAATGCAACAGTTTTCGGAAAGTGACAGGAGGATCAGTATTATCAAAAACGAGAACAATATTGGACTGATACGGACTCTAAATAAAGGATTGGAAATAGCTTCCGGTGAATATATTGCCAGGATGGATTCGGATGATATTTCTGAAAAACATCGGATCCAGATTTTGGTTGATGCTCTTGAAACGATGCCTGAACTCTCTTTGGTCTCCACTTCAAATTATTACATTAATTCAAACGGTAAATTAACCCATTTTTATCATGCAAAAGGAATTCACACACAGACGTTAAAGTTTATCAGTTTCTTTTCTACACCGGTAGTTCATTCTTGCATCCTTGCCCGAAAAAGTGTGCTGAAAGAAAGTCTTTATGATATAGATTATATTCACTCTGAAGATTATGAATTATTTTCAAGACTATTATTTCAAGGTCATAAATTCATGAATATAGATGAACCACTTTACTTTATCCGACTTCATCTTGAGAGCGTTTCAAGAGTATATGAAGATGTTCAGATAAATACTCATATTAAAATATCCAAAAGAAATATTGAAAATTATTTTAAAATTATTCCTGATGAGACCTCACATAAGATAATCGTAAATAGATTCAATTTTTCTCCAACTGCAAATGAGATCAGTAAAGCTTTTAAATTGATAGATAAAATGAAGGTAGAATTTCTGCATCGTGAAAAATGTTCTTCACAAGATTTGCTGGAAATTGAAAGATTTATTCAAGAACAAAAAATAGATGTGATCATTCAAAGTTTTAAATACAAGAAATATAATCTGGGTGTTTTGTTTTATGGTTTAAAAAACTTAAAACTATTTCTTAACAAAGCTGGTCGTAAGTATCTAATGATAAAATTAAGATCTAAATACAATAAATAATGTGTGGAATAGCCGGGTACTACAGTCCTAATGGGATGGTCAGACATGAAGATCTGGAATTAATGACCGATAAGATCGCACACAGAGGGCCCGATTCACAAGGTTTTTTCAGCGATAATGTTGTTGGTCTTGGTCATCGGCGACTAAGTATCATTGATCTGAGTGAGCGTGCAAACCAACCTATGGTATCTTCTAATGAAAGATATGTCATTATATACAATGGCGAGGTTTACAATTTCAGAGAGATCGGGGCAAGGATGAAATCCAAATCTCAAGGAAATAACACAGTTCAGTTAAAAACTTCCAGCGACACAGAAGTATTATTGGAAGCATTTGCTGAATATGGAGTTGACTTTGTACATCATTTAAATGGAATGTTTGCAATTGCCATTTATGATAAAATAGCAGAAGAACTTTATCTATTCAGAGACAGGATAGGTATCAAGCCTATATATTATTTTTGGGATGGAAGAACTTTGGTATTTGGTTCTGAACTTAAAGCCATAACCTGTTTAGAACAAATTCCATTAGAGATCAACAGATCCGCGATCACAGACTTTTTACATTTGGGATATATTCCAACCCCACAGAGCATTTATAAAGATATTTTTAAACTTAACAGTGGAAGTTATCTCAAAGTCAATAAAAATGGGATAGAAATAAATAAATACTGGAATCTTAGAAATAAGATAACCGGAAAGATGATCACTGAAAAGGAGCAAGCGATGGTCAAGCTCAGTGATATGCTGATCAGTAGTGTTCAATATCAAATGAAAAGCGATGTTCCATTTGGTGTTTTCTTAAGCGGAGGAATTGACTCCAGTCTCATTACTGCACAAGCTGTTCAATTATCAAGTGTAAAAGTCAATACCTTTTCTATTGGCTTTGAAGAGAATTCACATAATGAATCCGTTTATGCCAAATCAATTGCCACCCATCTTGGAACTGACCATCATGAATTTATAGTTTCTTATCAAGATGCTATGGATCTGGTTGATACTATGTTCAATGCTTACGATGAGCCGTTTGCCGATTCTTCAGCCATACCAACAATGCTGGTTTCAAAACTTGCAAAAAACTATGTGACGGTTACCCTTTCCGGTGAAGGTGGTGATGAGTTATTCTTTGGTTATGGTGCTTATCAATGGGCGCGAAGGTTGAATAATCCATTGGTAAAACTATTGAGAAAACCAGCGCAATTGATCTTTGAACAAATGCCTAACAGGTATAAAAGAGTAGCTGAAATGTTGAACTATTCCGATGTTTCAAGGCTTAGAAGTCATATATTTTCACAAGAGCAGTATTTTTTCAGCGATCTTGAAATAAATAGAATAGTACAACCTGAATTTTTGGGCCAATCTATGATCAATGAAACTTTTTTTTCTGATCAAATATTGAGTCACCATGATGATACTTTTAAACGTGAACTTAGTGTTTCTGAAAGAAAACTTTCAGCAATGGAAATGCAAGCCATTTTTGATTTACAATACTATTTACAAGATGATTTGTTGACAAAAGTAGACAGAGCTTCTATGCAATTTTCTATTGAAACACGTGTGCCTTATCTTGATCACCGTGTAGTAGAATTTGCATTGAACTTATCCCCTAACTTGAAATATCATAATGGAATTAGCAAGTATATCTTAAAGGAAATATTGTATCAATATATACCAAAAAAATACTTTGACAGACCAAAGCAAGGCTTTGCAATCCCGTTACTTACCTGGTTAAAAGGCGGATTTAAATATTTGATCTCTGATTATTTGAATGAGAATATTGTCCAAAAGCATAATGTTGTTGATTATGAAGTGGTCAAAGAATTAATATCAAAATTCGAAGGTGGCACCGACTACTTGTATAACAGAATCTGGTTATTGATTGTTCTGCATAAATGGTTAGAAAGTGCACCCAAAAGACTAAAATATTAAAGCAGTCTTACTACGATTCCTGTTCAATTAATTTCTGTTTTTTGTCATAATGTTTGATGATAAGTAAACTTGCAACATAAAGCGGTAAAACAGGGATCTTATACCTAACAAGACTTCCAAAATTTGAAGTTGAAATTCCTATTGCAAAAGCAAAAAACAGGCTGAATATTAAAGAAAAAACAAGCAAGTGATGGGTGAAGACGATCTTAATGAATTTGATGAACCTAACCGTTATTATCAAATAAATGGTAAGCAATAACATAAGTGTATTTTCGATAGCGGAAGCAAACATGACAATATTATTTGCTTCCCAAATATAGGGTCGGAATAATGTAGCTGCGATGGCTTGTGGAGCCTTAGTAATCATACTGCCGATATTAGCATCAAAATCTCCAATATCAAAAGAATTTCCTTTATAATAATCCTGCTTTAGATCCTGGTTTACGATCACCGCTCTTTCCAGAACTGTATCTATAGCATATGTACCAAGACTATCTCCAAGACTTAACAATGCTATATACGCAAAGAATATTGCTGAAAAAATAAGTACTGGTGTAATAAAAAATCGAATTATTACAGCCTTAAAACTTTTTACCATAGTACCAACCAACCATAATAAAGAACCCGGAAGGAGTGCAAAAAATATGTATGGCTTGATAGCTAAGATCACCATAGCACTAAGATACAATGCCAATATATAACTGACTCGAATGTTCTTACGGATCAACAACTTATAAAAAGCATGGATATAAAAGCCCAAAGCAGAAAAAGTGATTGTGTCTTTTAATAATCCCGAACCCCAAAAAAATACAGAAGGAATAAACAAAAATGCTAGCGCAAGCTCTTTACTGATTTCAGGGAATTCTTCTACAAAAACAGTATAGAGTCTCCAGACACCAGCATAAGAGACCCATGCAAAGAAAAGTGTGGTCACTAAAAAACTTTTAAATGACAAAAACACAAATGGAACGGCAATCCGCACAACAATAAATGTAGCTGTATCTTTATAATAGTAAGGATAACCGACATCTTTATCAAAAAAGTGATAGTTCTCTCTTGTTATTCCATTTTCCATTATGTTCATAAATGCAGGAAAATTCTTGGAAGCCAGATTTGTCATACAAAGGGAATCATGAAAATAGCCTACGGTATCTCCTCCCTGATAATAATATGAATAGACAAAACAAACACTTAGGCCACCGAACAATTTTACTATGATGCCCTTCATATAATACTTATACTCAGGACGGGTAGCAATATGCTTGTTTTGAGTTAGTAGCGATAGATACAAAATCAATAAAAGCACAAAAGG
>JBBKWX010000007.1:0-27888 GCA_037969175.1 Bacteroidia bacterium
ATATAGGCCTTGATTGTGCTTTGCAGTAAAGCCGGGGAGAAAATAATTACGAATTACGAGATAGGAATTCAATTAGAAATTAATGGAACACGGATGACACGGATTAGGACGGATTTACACGGATTTTTTTTGAGCCATTAATTTTACATTTCTCATTTTCAATTTAACTTCACATTCCTAATTCCTAATTGTGTCAGGAATACACTCCTGACACCACGCTCCACCTTTCACATTTCTCATTCCTAATTGTGTCAGGAGTATACTCCTGACACCACACTCCACCTTTCACATTTCTCATTCCTAATTGTGTCAGGAGTAAACTCCTGACACCACGTATCTCGTCTTTCGTAATTCGTAATTCGTAATTGATTCAGGAGCTCGCTCCTGAATCTTACTTTACTTGGAAAGAGAAGGAGCGATGCACAAGAAAGCTGAGAGCACCAATAACAATGGCAGCGACGGCTCTGGAGATGGTGGGATACCAATCGAGCGAACCTATGAGATAATGCATGAGGTAAAAATTGGCGATCAGGATAAGGAATGCCACCAGTAAATATCTTAAAAATTGATATCCGCCATGGATAGTGGATTCTGTAAAAACAAAGAATTTTGTGATCAAAAAATTAGTGATCAATCCGCAGGTATAAGAAATGATAAGGGATAATGTAGGTGCGGTAAGAATGGTAAAAATTATCTCCTGATCATTTTTTTGAAACAGATAATTATAACATAGAAAATATACCAAAACATCTACTCCCGTAGCAGTTCCTGCTGCTATGAAATACCGGATGATCTTGTTGGCGATGAGATTATTGTACAGCTCGAGCATATTAATAATAAGCTGACTTAAGTAAATAATTACTGACGTAATCACTTACTCCTTCCTCGAGCGTGTGAAAAGGTTTATCATAACCAACGGAAATTAATTTAGCCATATTGGCCTCCGTAAAGTACTGATAGGTATCCCGAATATCTTCAGGCGTATCAACAAAAGAAATATGTTCTTCCTTGTTCATTGCCTTAAATGTATTCCTGGTAAGATCGAGGAAGGTACGGGCTTGGCCGCTTCCCAAATTATAGATGCCACTATGTTTTCTGTCGTTCAATAAAAACATACAAACAGATACTACATCTCTTACATAAACAAAATCACGAAGCTGCTCTCCGTCTTTATACTCCGGATTATGCGAACGAAACAATTTCATCTCAGCTGTGTTTGTGATCTGGCGGAATGCGTGCAGGATCACTGAAGCCATGCGTCCTTTGTGATATTCATTGGGACCGTAGACATTGAAGAATTTTAAGCCTGCCCAAAAATAAGGTTTGCGTTCCTGAGCCAATGCCCAGATATCGAAATCATTTTTTGAATCACCATAGGGATTCAATGGTTTCAAAGAACTCACAACTTCATGATCATCATTATACCCTTGTTCGCCCGCACCATAGGTTGCAGCGGATGAAGCGTAGACCAAAGGCAAGCCAAATTCAACACAAACATTCCAAACATCTTTGGAATAATTCAGATTTAGTTCATCAAAGATTTTAGTATCAAACTCGGTGGTATCTGTACGTGCCCCGATATGAAAAACGAATTGTACCATGCGCTGATTTTCTTTTAACCAGCTGATAAAATCTTTTCTTTCAACTCTTGCCTTGATGGTTTTTCCTTCAAGATTTTTTTCTTTTTCCGGATCTCCAAAAGCATCAACAGCAATAATATCCTTATATCCTTCCTGATTCAGTTTTGATATCAGACAAGAACCAATAAATCCAGCGGCACCGGTTACTATGATCATGTGTTTGTTAATTGTGTTGCAAGATAAATAAAACCAAGTTCAACTTAATACTGCATCTGTGATGACGGGGTCTGAAATTTCTTTCCCGGAGGCAACACTCAGTAATTTACTTACCGCTGTACGCCCTTCCCTACCCAGATCTAAACTAAAATCATTTACATATAGATCGATATGTTTTTTCAATACATCCAGATCCATTTCCTGAGCATGTTTGCGGATATAGGGTAAAGCCTGATCCGGATTTGCATAGGCATGCTCAATACTTTTTCTGAGCAGGACAGAGATCTGAGTTCGCAATTCCATATCCATATCCCGACGAATGGCAATACCTCCCAAGGGAATGGGAAGTCCTGTTGAGTTCTCCCAAAGCTCACCCATATCGGCGATCTTGAAGAGTCCTTTGCTTTCGTAGGTGAAGCGATTCTCATGAATGATCAATCCTGCATCCACCTCTCCGGAAAGTACAGCTTCTTCGATATCCGAAAATAACATTTCATGCAGGTTGGTATTTTGAGGAAGAAACATTTTCAGCAAGAAAACAGCTGTTGTGAATTTTCCCGGAATAGCAATTTTTACATTAGCAGCTTGCTCCAATTTCAACTTTTTCTTGCTGATCAGAAGTGGTCCCACTCCCCTACCCAGCGCACTTCCCGAAGGCAGCATCTGATAGGTGTCCAGTACATGCGTAAATGCGTGGAAGCTCAATTTCGTGATCTCCAAATCTCCATTCAAAGCCATCTTGTTGAGTTCTTCAACATCTGCCATCACCGCCTCAAATTTCAAATCTCCTGTGTCGATACGACCATGAATAAGCGCATCAAAGATGAAGGTGTCATTGGGGCAAGGACTAAATCCTATTCTAATCGTTCTGCTCATTTATTATTATCCGAATATTCCATCAAGGAAGCATATAAGAAATCATTCAGTTTTTCCAGTGCCAGCGGGATATTCCAATCATTACGATCGCGTTTTACAACATAATTTGAAACAGAGCGAATATGCAAGAATTGTTGTCCGGCTTCGATGCAAGCAAAATGCATGGCTGCACCTTCCATGCTTTCCACATCCGGACTTAGGCGGGCAACCAAACTTCGGATATTCTTTTCATTCCCATGGACCGTGTTCACGGTAATACCCTTTACCCTGGGAATGTTGGGAAACCAGGACAGATCTTCAGGAGTCAGTTCGGGCAAAACGCCTTGCTGCCATGGAGTACTATTGAGATCTATCAATCCCATCTTCTCGATAGGTATAAATTCGTCTCCCGCTTCTGCGCCAAGTTCGGGCATCTGATCGGAAATGATCCTGAGTACCGATCCCAATGGCACCGAATTGTGGAAGCAACCAGCAATGCCTGCCATAAGCGCCATCTCGTAAGAGTTATGAGCCAAGTGCCCTGCTATACGAACTGCGGCAGGGAGCATTCCAACCCCGCAGATCAGTCTCCGGAGTCTGACATTATCAGAGATGTTGTACAATTCATCCTCAAGCCGATCCAGCCTTTGAACAAGCGGATCGGTCTCCTGGGAAGTAGCTGAAACAAGTAATATTACTTTCACGTGGCAAAGTTACCCAATTAAGCCTTCTAAAATAAGGGCTAATCGCCTTGTATTTGCTTATATTTGCAATCTTAATTTGCAAAATTACAATGATCTATATTACCCGTAAAGAAAAATTCAGTGCAGCCCATAAATTATCCAGACCGGAATGGTCGGATGAGAAAAATATGGAAGTATTTGGCAAATGTTCCAATCCCAACTGGCATGGCCACAATTACGAATTATGGGTAACTGTAAAAGGGATGCCAAATGCAGAGACCGGTTTCGTAATAGATCTGAAAGAATTGAGTGTGATCATCAATGATTATGTGATTGAAAAGTTGGATCATAAAAATGTAAATCTGGACACCGATTTTATGAAAGGCAAGATGGCTAGTACTGAGATACTGGCTATCGAGATCTTCAATGTTTTAAAACCGCATATCGACGAAAAACTTTGTCAGCTTCATTGTGTTAAACTTAAAGAAACTGATAATAATTCCGTTGAATATTTTGGATAAATTTATGAATATGGACGATAGCATGCGTAAGGAAAATGAGATGGACGGTTATGAAAAGATCGACCAATATAATCCGCGTATCATAAATGAGATCTCGGTAAATTATACAAACATTTTACGAGCTATAGGTGAAGACCCTGCACGGGAAGGACTTTTGAAGACACCCGAAAGAGTAGCAAAGGCATTGCAGTTTCTTACGCATGGATATGATCTGGATCCGGCTGAGATCTTGAACTCAGCCAAGTTTAAAGAGCCTTATCGTCAGATGGTTATCGTTAAGGATATTGAGATCTACAGTTTATGTGAGCATCATATGTTGCCTTTTTTCGGAAAAGCCCATGTAGCTTATATTCCGAATGGATATATCGTTGGTCTGAGTAAGATACCACGCATTGTTGATGCTTTTGCTAGAAGGCTACAAGTTCAGGAAAGATTGACTACGGAGATCCGGGATTGTATTCAGGACACGTTGAATCCTTTGGGAGTTGCCATTGTTATCGAAGCAAAGCATTTGTGCATGCAAATGCGTGGTATTCAAAAACAAAACTCTGTTACTACCACCTCTGCATTTACCGGTGAATTTGAAAATGATAAAACACGAAGTGAATTTATCAGATTAATTTCTGCAGATCTCAGTTAGACTTACAATTGAAGCGGAATTTTTACGTTATTCGCATTGTAAAATCTAAAATCTAAAATGGAACAAACTTATTTAAATCAGGACAGCAGATCATATGCTGAAGGTGTGGCAATGCCCCGTACATTTTTAGCAAGTGTATTTTCCTGGATGGCAACAGCATTGGGGATCTCTGCTGTTACCGCATATTATATGGCATCGAATCCGGCAAACATGGCATTCATGTTTACTGAATCCGGATTGAGCGGCATGGGCTACGTGGTGATGTTTGCACCACTGGGATTTGTATTAGCTATGGGACTTGGATTCCAGCGATTAAGTTCAACTGTCTTACTTGGACTTTTCCTGGTCTACTCATTGATCATGGGTGTTAGCTTGAGTTTTATCTTCCTCATTTACACAGCCGGATCTATTACTACAACCTTTGGTATTGCCGCAGGAATGTTTAGTTTGATGGCCGTGGTTGGTTATACCACAAAAGTTGATCTCACGAAATTCGGATCCTTGATGATGATGGGTTTAGTTGGAATCATCATAGCCAGTATTGTGAATATGTTTATGAAAAGCTCGATGATGGATTATATCATCAGCTTTATCGGCGTAGCTGTATTTACAGGTCTTACTGCATATGACGTACAAAAGCTGAAAAAGATGGGTTCTGAAGTTAGTTCAGGGACTGAGGTTTACAGCAAGATGGCGATCATGGGTGCATTATCTTTATATCTTGACTTCGTCAATTTATTCCTGATGTTGCTAAGGTTTTTTGGTAACCGGAAATAGATCAAATTTTAGATAAAAAATATTTAATCCCCGACCGGTTTGGTTGGGGATTTTTTTTCACCACGGAGTCACAGAGTAGAATCTTCTCTTTTTCAAAAGTCTTTCCAATTGCACAGTGTACACAGAAAATTTATTTCCCTTTCGTTGAGCAAAAATCATGATTCAAAACACAAGCTCGGTCAATAATCTAGCTCTAAAATGCAGTTTAAATTATTTTCTACATCTTTGTTGTATAAACCAAAGCATATGAAGACTGCATATATCTTTCCCGGACAAGGTTCACAATTTGTTGGAATGGGTAAGGAACTCTATCAAAACTCAGGAGTAGCTCGTTCAGTTTTTGATCAGGCTAATACCATTTTAGGATTCAAGATCTCCGATATGATGTTTGGTGGGACGGATGAAGAATTGCGTCAAACTAAGGTTACACAACCTGCTATATTCATACACTCTGTTGCTTTGGCAAAATCTCTGGGAGGTGGATTCAAACCTGACATGGTTGCAGGGCATTCCTTGGGAGAATTTTCAGCATTGGTTGCAATTGGTGTCATGAGTTTTGAAGACGGATTAAAGCTTGTAGCAGCGAGAGCAAATGCCATGCAAAAGGCATGTGAACTAGAGTCCAGTACCATGGCAGCGGTATTGATGCTTGAGGACAGCAAAGTTGAAGAGATCTGTGCATCCATTGAAGGAATTGTAGTACCTGCAAATTATAACTGTCCGGGACAATTGGTAATTTCAGGATCTGTGGAAGCAATCAATACAGCTTGTGCAAAAATGTTGGAAGCCGGTGCAAAGCGAGCTTTGGTATTAAATGTCAGCGGAGCATTTCATTCTCCGTTTATGGAGCCTGCCAGAAAAGAACTGGAAGCTGCAATAAGTGCAACAGAATTTGCCGGAGGAAGATGTCCGGTGTATCAAAATGTGAATGCAAAAGCAGTTACTGATCCAAATGAGATCAAGAAAAATCTGGTAGCACAATTGACGGCTCCTGTAAGGTGGACACAAAGCATAGAACAAATGATCGCAGATGGTGCTGACCATTTTATTGAAGTAGGACCCGGGAAAGTGTTGCAGGGACTTGTTAAAAAAGTGAATAAGGATGTGGAAGCAGGGAGTGCGGAGTGAAGAGTGGAGGAAACATTAAACACAAAACATGTAACATAAAACACAAAATTGTAATGATTAACACTAAATGTTTAAGTGTTTTTTCTGTATAATCTGTGGGAGGAATGATTGTTTTCTGGTAATCGTATATGAGTTTTCAAAAAAAATATTTCCTTGCAATATTCTGTGAGATCTGTGGGAAATAAATACCACTAAGATCGTTCAAAACACTAAGTGACTTTGTGTTATGAGAGACGAGAGATTAGAGAGGAGAGAGTGAAGAAAAATAAAATTAAAGCCCTCTATTCAAAACTCCTTCTTCAGCAAGTTTCGCTAAAGACTTATGGAAAAGTGCTCTTTTCAAAGCATCCACATGCCGCATATTATGACAATCCGTTCCTATAAAATCAACCATTCTTTCTGCGATCAGTTTTTCAGCCATGATCTTGGGTTCAGGACCATAATAACCTGCAAGCGAATTTAAATTTATCTGCAAAAGCAGACCCGACATTCTCAATTTCTTCAACCCTTCAAGATCTTTGAACCAGAATGGATAACGCTCGGGATGAGCCAGGACAGGCTTGTAACCTTTGACCATCAATTTGAAGACAGCCTCCGGGAAATTCTCCGGATAGTTTATATAAGACAATTCAAAGAGCAAGTATTTTGAACCAAAATTCAGCAATTCTTCCTTTTCTAATTTTGGTAAAAACTCTTCATCAAAATAATACTCTGCTGCTGCTTCAATTGGAATATCAATATTTCTTTGCACCAATTCTGCGCGTAATTCTTCTAAACCCAATAGGATGATTTCTGGAGTGTTTTTGTAATGATCACTCATGATATGAGGGGTAGTGATCAATTTCGAAAAACCCAATTCTCTTAAAGCTAAGACCAACTCCACAGATTGTTCCAGATCCTGTGCACCATCATCAATTCCCGGGATAAGGTGGGAATGCATATCTGTAACAAAGACCGAATAATCCGGCAGTACAGGTTTAGGTTTCCCAAAAAGATTTTGCAATAATTTACCAAACATGGGTAAGGCTGATTAATACTATTTATTCCGATTGGAAAACCAATCAAAAGTTATTTTCAAACCCTCTTTGATGAAGGTTCCCGGATCATATGACAGATTATTTTTTATCAAAGAAATATCAGCAAGACTATGTTTTACATCTCCCGGTCTTTCTGCAATATATTTTGCGGGAAGATCTTTTTCTGCAAAATCACATATCAGATTATAGAGTTCATTTACACTTACTCTTTCTCCAACTGCTACGTTATACATTTTTGTGAATGCACTTTTATTCTTAGAACCCAATGCAAGTATATTTGCTTGAACAGCATTTGCAACAAAAGTAAAATCCCGTGTTTGCTCACCGTCTCCATGGATCGTAGCCGGGTTTCCACTCAATGCCGCGTCAAAGAACAAAGGAATTGCCGCAGCATAGGGTCCGGATGGATCTTGCCTTGGTCCGAAAACATTAAAATAACGAAGTCCAATGATCTGCATATTGTATGAACGAGCAAAAACTCTTGCATAATGTTCGTCTACCAATTTCGTAACGGCATAAGGTGAAAGTGGTTCACCCAATACATCTTCCGTTTTTGGCAAAGCCGGATGATCTCCATATACAGATGATGAACTTGCAAAAACAAAAGTCTCCACATTCTGATCTCTTGCTGCAATCAGCATATTCAAGAAACCATTGACATTGGCATCATGTGTCGCTGCAGGATTGGCGATGCTCCTTGGAACAGAACCCAGTGCAGCCTGATGACTCACCCAATGCATTCCATCGCAAGCTTTCACACAATCTTCAAATTTTGTAATATCACCCTGAAAAAATTCAAATCTTGGATCAGAAAGAAATGGTTCTACATTCTTTTTGAATCCATTGCTAAGATTATCTATCACACGAACTTTAGCCACTCCATGCGTCAATAAATATTCAACTATATGCGAACCAATAAAACCTGCACCGCCGGTAACAAGAACGTTTTTTCCTTGTGGAATTCCTGCACCAAATATTTTGGGATATAGATCAGACATTATCGGGATCCGTATTGAATTTCGTAATACTTCGTGTAATTACCGCTGGTAACTTCTTCCAACCATTTCTGATTTGAAAGATACCACTCTATCGTTTTTTCAAGCCCCTCTTCAAATTGTAAAGCCGGTTCCCAACCTAGTTCATTCTTGATCCGGCTGGAATCTATCGCATAACGAAGGTCATGCCCAGCTCTGTCTTTTACAAAGGTGATAAGTTTCTCAGAAGAACCTGGTTCGCGTTCAAGCTTTTTATCCATGATCTTGCATAATGCTTTTACGAGATCAATATTTTTCCATTCATTATTCCCGCCAATCACGTACGTTTCACCAAGTGTTCCTTTACAAAAAACTTTCTCAATAGCTTGTGCGTGATCTTCAACATATAACCAGTCGCGTACATTTTCACCTGCTCCATAAACCGGTACCGGCAAATTATTCAGAATATTATTGAACACTAATGGAACTAATTTTTCAGGAAATTGATTGGGGCCATAATTGTTAGAGCAATTCGTTATCAGGATAGGCAATCCATAGGTATGATGATAGGCCCTTACAAGATGATCTGAGCCTGCTTTGGATGATGAGTAAGGACTTCGTGGGTCATAAGCAGTTTCTTCCGTAAAATGACCTGTATCGCCTAGGCTACCAAATACCTCATCCGTTGAAACATGGAGGAAGCGATGATCTTTATGCAAAGGATCATTCAACCAAAAATGGCGTGAAGCATTCAATAAATTAACAGTACCAATAATATTGGTCATGATAAATTCCATGGGATTACTGATGGATCTATCGACATGAGATTCTGCGGCAAGATGGATCACTGCATCGAATCGTTCGGTTTCAAAAAGCTCATGTATAAAATCTCCATCAACAATATCCCCCTTAATGAATTTGTAATTCTTTGCCGATTCAATATTCCTAAGGTTTTCAAGATTTCCGGCATAGGTTAATTTATCCAGATTATAGATAGTGATATCAGGATATTTCTTTACAAAAAGTCGTACTACATGTGAACCAATAAAACCGGCACCACCGGTAATCAGAATTTTTGATATGTTCTTAAAATTCATGATACTTTATTTTTTTTCAATTGTAATTCCCAATTCCATGCAGATTCCAACATCTCTTTCAGATCCCGGGTAGCTTTCCAGCCCAATACTTCATTCGCCTTTTTTGTATCCGCAAATACGGATGTAATGTCACCTGCTCTTCTTCCAATTACTTTATAAGGAACCTGAACTCTATTTACTTCTTCAAACGTATTAATTATATCCATTACCGAACTTCCTTTTCCGGTTCCAATATTGAATACTTCATACTGCGAATCCGATTCCTTATAAAGCAACCTTTTCAGTGCTATCACATGAGCACTTGCCAGATCACAAACATGTATATAATCACGGATACAAGTTCCATCCGGAGTAGGATAATCATTTCCATAAACACTCAAAGTTTCCCTTTTTCCAATGGCTGCTTGTGTAACCAAAGGAGCCAGATTATTCGGACTGCCCAATGGAAGTTCACCGATCAGCGCCGAAGGATGTGCGCCAATAGGATTAAAATATCTAAGCGATATGCAATGCAGATCGGAAGACAAAGTAGCATCCTCAATAATTTCTTCTCCCACTCTCTTTGTATTCCCGTAAGGAGAAAGTGCTTTCAAAATAGGGGCAGTCTCTGTAACCGGCAACTCTTCCGGCTGTCCATAAACAGTACATGAAGAAGAAAAAACTAAATTACTAATTGACCTACTTTTCATTTGCTCCATTAAATTGATCAATGAAAGCAAATTGTTTTTATAATATTTTAAAGGAATATTTACCGATTCACCTACTGCCTTACTTGCAGCAAAATGGATGACAGCATCTATCTTTTTTTCAGCGAAAAACTTCTCCAGCTCCAATTCATTTCGGAGATCCAGTTGAGTGAAACCCGGTTTCTTACCACAGATCTGTTCTATAGCATCAAGAACACTTTCTTTGGAATTAGAAAGATCATCTATGATCTCTACATCGAAATTATTTTCGAGCAGATCAACTACCGTATGAGATCCGATATATCCGGTTCCACCGGTAACCAGTATGACCGGTTTGTTCTTCATTATTTAGAGACTCCAGTAAGTAAGATTTTTGATCTTCCCTTTGTACATTCCTTTAAGATCAACTATAATTCCATCAGTAGCTGATATACTTTTGAAATACTCTTCCGTAAGATCCAAATATTCAGCATGGTTAACAGCTGCTACAACTGCATCGTAATTATTACCCGGCTTAGCTAATAATTCAAATCCATATTCATGCATGATCTCATCAGATGACGCTTTGGGATCAATTACCTCTACATCTACCCCATAGGATCTGAATTCCTTCACCACATCAGCAACTTTTGAATTTCGAATATCTTCAACATTCTCTTTAAAGGTTGCTCCCATGATCAGAACTTTGCAATTATTCAAGTCCTTACCTTTTGCAATAAGTTTTTTCACCGTTTGCTTTGCGATATAAAAACCCATGCTGTCATTTACATAACGACCGGAATTAATAACCTGTGCATGATAACCTAATTCCTGTGCTTTGTATGTCAGATAATATGGATCAACGCCAATACAGTGCCCACCTACAAGACCCGGATAAAATTTCAGGAAATTCCATTTCGTTCCCGCAGCTTCCAAAACTTCATAGGTATTGATCCCCATTTTATTGAAGATGATCGAAAGTTCATTCATCAAAGAAATGTTTACATCTCTTTGCGTGTTCTCTATGATCTTTGCTGCTTCAGCAACTTTAATACTTTGTGCGCGATGAACACCTGCATCAACTACGATCTCATACACTTTTGCAATTTGATCAAGCGACTCTTCATCTGAACCTGAAACAACTTTGATGATCTTGGCAAGCGTATGTTCTTTATCTCCCGGATTTATTCTTTCCGGAGAATATCCCAACTTTATATCTGTGTTTAATTTTAGTCCACTAATATTTTGAAGAATTGGCAAGCAATCTTCTTCCGTACAACCCGGATAAACAGTAGATTCATAAACCACATAATCACCTTTTTTCAAAGCATTGGCAACAGTTTTTGTTGCACTCAGCAAGGGTTTCAGATCAGGTAATTTATGATCATCAATTGGTGTAGGAACAGCTACCACAAAAAAGTTTGCCTTCTTTAATAATTCTGCATCCGCTGTAAATTCGATATCGCAATTTTCAAAATCACTGCTTTCCAATTCACCGCTAGGGTCAACATTCTCCTGCATCATTTTGATTCTTGATTCATTAATATCGAATCCGATCACTTTTATTTTTTTCGAAAATGCAAGTGCGATTGGCAGACCAACATATCCCAAACCGATCACAGCCAGTATGGCATCTTTGCTTTTCAATTTATCGTACATCACTATAGTAATTATTTAAAGGTTATTAGGTTTTAATGCATAAATTCTTTCGATGATCTCTACTACTTTGAGACCTTCGAGTGAATTGGTAGTGATAGAAGTTCTATCACGTAATGTATCAACAACATTCTCGATAATAAAATGATGATTGGCTGCTGATCCTTTATATGAACCATAATCATTGGCAGGTCCCGCCGGTTCTAACTCGGGCATTGTATAATCCTTGATATGACAATACTCTACTTCATTCATATATTGTCCGCCGATCTTCACGCTACCATTGCTGCCAATGATAGTGATACTGCTTTCAAGATTGGAGTCCCAGATAGCGGTTGAATAATTGATCGATCCCATACCGCCATTCACAAATTGAAAACTTACAATTCCGGAATCTTCAAATGCTGTGGAATCTTTGTGCGTAAAATCATTGAACTTAGCCTGGATATCACGAATGTCACCAAACAACCAATACATGATATCTATGAAATGCGAGAACTGCGTAAACAATGTCCCACCGTCCAGATCAGATGTTCCTTTCCAACCACCTTTTTTATAATATCTGTCATCACGATTCCAATAGCAATTAAGTTGTACCATGAAAATATCGCCGATCACTTTGCTTTCTATCAGATTTTTAATCCAAACAGATGGCGGACTATAGCGATTTTGCATTACGCTAAAGATCCTTTTCGATACTTGTAATCCTTTGAATATTATTGCTTCACAATCCGCTTTATTTAATGCCATTGGTTTCTCACAAACAACATGTTTATGATGTTCCAAAGCAAGTAATGAATGCTTTGCATGTAATCCATTCGGAGTACAAACATTTACTACATCGATCTCCAATCCGGAATTCAGCATTTCCTCAATAGAAGAGAAAAATTTCACATCATCATCTGCCAGGCCGACTTCTTCTTTTGAACGAATATCACACATCGCAACAAGCTCAGCCTCGGGATGACGTTTCACCATCTCTGCGTGACGTTTACCAATATGGCCTGCTCCAACTATCGCAAAACGAATCATAATATTTATTTAGCTGATCTTTGTGATCAGATTATTTTCAAGTTTATATTTTTCATTGCTCTCCGGACATATTGCTATGCCTGAAGAATCAAAATCCAGACGATGTCCGTATTCACTCATCCATCCCATTTGTTTCGCCGGGTTGCCTACAAAAAGTGCATAAGCAGGAACATGTTTTGTAACAACAGCACCTGCACCAATGAATGCAAATTCTCCGATATCATGACCGCACACTATGGTTGCATTCGCTCCAATCGAAGCGCCTTTTCCAACATGCGTTTTTGAATATTGCCCACGACGATTTACCCCGCTTCTCGGATTGATCACATTGGTAAAGACCATGCTGGGTCCCAGGAAAACATCATCATCACATGTTACTCCGGTATAGATCGAAACATTGTTTTGGACCTTACAATTATTTCCAAGGACTACTTCAGGACTTACAACTACATTCTGTCCAATATTACAATTCTCTCCCAGCGTACATCCCGGCATAATATGAGAAAAATGCCAGATCCTACTTCCTTTTCCAATGTTGCAACCTTCGTCTACAACAGCGGTCTCATGTGCATAATATTCTTTCTCCATAATTATATCGAATGAGACATAATTTCATTTTCAGGCAATGACTTAAAATAATCCAATGTTGTTTTAAGTCCTTCTGTACGACCAACTTTCGGTTCCCAATTCAGCAATTTTCTTGCTTTGGTAATATCCGGTTGTCTTTGTTTTGGATCATCCACAGGAAGATCTTTATATATGACCTTACAAGATGTGTTGGTCAATTTTATTATTTCTTCTGCAAAATCTTTTATTGAGATCTCTTCCGGGTTTCCAATATTAACTGGTTGTGCATAATCGCTCAGCAATAATCTGTAAATTCCTTCTACCAGATCATCTACATAACAGAATGATCTTGTCTGTGAACCATCCCCAAATACAGTGATATCTTCACCACGCAAAGCCTGACCCATGAAAGCAGGCAATGCTCTTCCATCATTCAGTCGCATACGGGGTCCATAGGTATTGAAAATTCTAACTATACGAGTTTCAAGTCCATGATAGGTATGATAGGCCATGGTCATAGCTTCCTGAAATCTCTTCGCTTCATCATAAACTCCGCGTGGCCCCACAGGATTTACATTACCCCAATATTCTTCCGGTTGGGGGTGCACCGTTGGATCGCCATAAACTTCAGAAGTACTGGCGATAAGCATGCGTGCATTTTTAGCTTTTGCAAGACCCAATAAATTATGTGTTCCTAATGATCCTACTTTCAAAGTCTGAATAGGAATTTTAAGATAATCGATCGGACTTGCCGGAGATGCGAAATGTAAAATGTAATGTATATCACCGGGAACAAAAACAAATTTGCTTACATCGTGATGATAAAACTCAAAATGCTCCAGTTTGAAAAGATGATCAATATTCCGAAGTGCTCCGGTGATCAAATTATCCATGCCGATGACATGAAAGCCCTCTTTTATAAATCGATCACAAAGATGAGAACCCAGAAAACCTGCGGCTCCTGTGATCAAAACTCTTTTTCTATTCTCGTTGCCCATAGCTTAGGAATTGAGATTTTTTCTTCCTACACTGAAATAATTATAACCCAGTTCGGCCATGCGGATCGGGTCATATAAATTCCTTCCGTCAAAGATCACTTTGGAAGGCATCAATGAATTCAATTTTTCAAAATCAGGTGTTCTGAAGACCGTCCACTCAGTTGCAATTAACAAAGCATCTGCACCTGTAACCGCATCATAAGCATCAGTGGCAAATTCAATTTTATCACCTAAAAGATTCTTTACATTTTTCATCCCTTCAGGATCATATGCTTTTACAGAAGCTCCAAGTTTCAACAATTCTTCAATGTTATAAAGTGCCGGTGCTTCCCGGATATCATCCGTATCGGGTTTAAAAGATAAACCCCAGATCGCGATTTTTTTCCCTTTAATATTTCCTCCAAAATGATTCAATATTTTCGGTATCATACTCACTTTCTGATCTTCATTTACTTCCATTACTGAATTCAATACTTTGAATTCGTATCGATATTCTTTTGCAGTGTGAGCAAGCGCTTTCACATCTTTTGGAAAACAAGATCCTCCATAACCAATTCCTGCAAAAAGGAAACGTTTTCCAATTCGGGTATCAGAACCGATACCTACTCTAACATCATCAACATTCGCCCCTACTTGTTCGCATAAATTCGCGATCTCATTCATGAAAGTGATCTTAGTAGCCAAGAACGCATTTGCAGCGTATTTGGTAAGTTCAGCTGAACGTTCGTCCATGAAATAAATTGGATTTCCCTGTCTTACAAAAGGTGCGTAAAGATCAGCCATGGCCTTTCTTGCACGATCTGAACCGGTACCAATAACTACCCTGTCGGGCTTCATGAAATCTTCTACAGCGTATCCTTCTCTTAAAAACTCAGGATTGGAAACAACATCAAATTCTTTTCCGCCACCGGCAAGAATAGCAGCACTTACTTTTTCTGCAGTGCCAACAGGAACTGTACTTTTATTTACGATGATCTTGTAAGTATCCAGCATAGCCCCAAGCTGATTTGCAACCCCAAGGACATAACTAAGATCTGCAGATCCATCTTCACCCGGAGGTGTTGGAAGTGCAAGAAAAATTATTGAAGCATCTTTTATCGCAGCCTCAAGATCGGTTGTGAAACTTAATCTTCCCTGAGAAATATTCCTTTCAAAATAAACATCCAGATGAGGTTCGTAAATGGGAACTTCGCCGGCTTTCATTTTATCAACTTTGGCCGCATCAATGTCAACACAGACAACTGTATTTCCCATTTCAGCAAAACAGGTCCCTGTCACGAGTCCTACATACCCTGTTCCTACTATTGCTAATTTCATATTAACTTCTGATAAATTCTAAAATTGAATTACAAATATATTCTTGCTGATTCTCTTCCATTTCAGTATGAATTGGCAAAGAGATCACGCATTTGCAAAGGTCTTCAGTAACCGGAAAATCACCCTCTTTATATCTCGGGTCAACATATGCTTTTTGCATATGCAAGGGTACAGGATAATATACCATAGCCGGTATCTCTCTTTCCTGAAGAAAATTTTTCAAAGCAAAACGATCAACTCCTCTTAGCTTCAATGTATATTGATGAAAAACATGAGTAGATCTTGGTTCACGCTTTGGTGTTGTGATAGTAGATTCTCCTGCAAAACGGGAATCGTAAATATCAGCTACATTCCTTCTAGCCTCTGCATATTGATCCAGATGTCTTAATTTGATTCTGAGAATAGCCGCTTGTATACTATCAAGTCTGCTATTTACACCAATTTCATCGTGATAATACATGGTAGATTGTCCATGATTTGCAATCATTCTGATCTTAGCAGCCAAAGCATCATCATTGGTAAAAATAGCCCCACCATCACCAAAACATCCCAAGTTCTTGCTTGGAAAAAAAGAAGTGGTTCCAACTATTCCCATAGTTCCCGCTTTTACTTGCTTGCCATCTTTCATAGTATACTCAGAACCAATTGCCTGTGCTGTATCTTCTATCACATGCAGGTTATGTTTCCTTGCAATTTCCATGATCGCTGTCATATCCACACATTGACCAAACAAATGAACAGGCACAATGGCTTTTGTCTTTGGTGTGATCGCTCTTTCTATAGCAGCCGGATCAATGTTAAACGTTTCAGGATCAACATCCACTAAAACCGGTTTCAATTTCAAAAGTGCGATTACCTCAGCAGTAGCCACATATGTAAAGCTTGCGGTGATTACTTCATCACCCGGCTCCAAGCCCAAAGCCATCATTGCAATTTGCAGGGCATCAGTACCGTTAGCACAAGGTATAACATGTCGAACTCCTAAATAATCTTCCAGTTCCTTCTGAAATGACTTCACTTCAGGACCGTTGATATAAGCAGATGAGCGAATTACATCTAATACTGCAGTGTCAATTTCTTGCTGGATCTTGTTGTATTGGCCGATCAGGTCGACCATGTGTATCTTCTTCATTGTAAATGTAAAAAGCGCTTAATTTTCAGACTGCGAATATAGGCAATTATTTAGGATTGAAGATGTACAAGCCCTAATGAAGCGTTATGAATACGGTATCTGCTAAGGTCTAAAAACACTATCTTTGAACCCTTGAAAATTATGAAAATGAGATCAAAACAAGGATTGCTTACTTTATTATGTTTTTTCCTGATTTATACCTCTGACGCTCAGGTAAATGTACGTGATTCGATTATAAGTTCCCCATTTTTCGCAGCTACATACACGATCCAGGTTCCCGGAGCGGATCTCAATGACCGATTTGGTTTGAATTCTAACCTTGGTTTTCAAGCACTTTGGAAAACTAAGCAGAATTGGATCTTTGGTTTTTCGGGGAATTTTCTTTTTGGGAGTGATGTAAAGGAAGATAGTGTACTTGCCGGTATCAGTACTGAACAAGGTGCTGTACTGGGGCAGGATGGGAAATATGCAGATATCCGATATTTTGAAAGAGGGTATACTGTACAGTCACATGTAGGGAAGCTCTTTCCGGTTATTGGACCCAACCCCAACAGCGGGATTCTTATCATGGGTGGAATCGGATTCATTCAACACAAAATCAGGATTGAGACGATTGGAAACACGGTACCCCATTTAAACAAAGCGTACAAAAAAGGATATGACAGACTGACCAATGGATTGTACCTTAGTCAGTTTATTGGCTATCAGCATTTTGGCAATAGACGTATGATAAATTTTTATGCAGGGATCGATCTAGGACAAGGTTTCACAGAAAATAGACGCAGTTATAATTTTGATACTATGGGCCCTGATAACACGAAAAGGCTGGATCTCTTTTACGGTGCCAAAGTTGGATGGATCGTCCCTCTGTACAAAAAAAGACCAAACGACTTTTACGTTAACTAATAATTTATGATCCTGGTTTATTCCTTGTTGATACAGCTTTATGGATTAGGGATAAACATTGCTGCCTTATTTAATTCCAAAGCAAAAAGCTGGCTGGAAGGAAGAAGAGATCCTGACAAACTATTTAGTTCTTTTCCAAAAGACGAGCGAAAAAAAATCTGGGTTCATTGTGCATCCCTGGGCGAATTCGAACAGGGAAGACCCGTGATAGAAGAGCTAAAGAATAAATTTCCCGAAGCATATATCTTGCTTACATTCTTTTCTCCTAGCGGATATGAGATCAGAAAAAATTATCCACTTGTTGACCAAGTCGCATACCTTCCTTTAGATACCGCATCGAATGCAAAAAAGTTTGTTGATTCGCTCCGACCTGATCTAAGTATTTTTATCAAATATGAATTTTGGTTTAATTATTTAAAAAATCTTGCTGAGCTTGGTAAACCGGTGATTGTAGTTTCAGCAATATTTCGTCCTTCGCAATGGTTTTTTAAATGGTATGCGTTCGGTTTTATTAAATCTTTCAGATCCATAACTCATTATTTCGTTCAGGATACTATGTCTTTGGATTTGCTTGCTGCGAAAGGAATACATCAAGCTACTGTAACCGGCGATACTCGATTTGATCGTGTGATGGCTTTATCTAAAGATTCACAAAATATTTCCTTGCTTGACAATTTGCAGAATAAAAAGGTCTTGGTCGCTGGAAGTACATGGCCAAAAGATGAAGAGCTGATCAAAGCATGTTCAGGATCTCTGCCGGAAAACTTACTTTACATTATCGTTCCTCATGATATTTCAAATCAAAGAATCGAAAACTGTATTTCACTCAGTCCTTCTCCTGCATATCGCTACAGTCAGTTGGGTTCAGAACTGCCAAAAGATGCGAGAAGTATCATCATAGATAAGATCGGATTGTTAAGTTCGATCTATAAATATGCGGATGTTTGTTTTGTTGGTGGTGGATTTGGAAAAGGGATCCATAACACACTTGAAGCTGCCGTTTATGGAAAACCGGTGATCTTTGGACCGAATTTCCAAAAATTCAATGAAGCTAAGGGACTGATTGCAGCTGGGGCTGCGTTTAGTGTTAAGACGGAAACGGAGGCATCAAAACTTATCAATCTTTTATTGAGTAATGATAAAAAGAGGGAAACCGTTTCAACAAGTAGTTTGAGATTCGTTCAGCAAAATACCGGTTCAACCTTTATGGTAATGAATGCAATTGTAAAATACTTGTAAAGTATTGCATCTTTGGTAAAAGAGATACCATTGATCTGGACATATTTTTATCTTTGTAATACAATTTTGTTTTATGTCTGACGAACATTTCTGGTATCTGGAAAACATTAATTTAAACGATTACTTATGTCCCACAAAAATGGGAAATATGGTTGATCATAGGTTGATGAAAGTATTTTCCAAAGGAGAGTATATTTATTTTTCTAACGACCCTTCAAATCGAATCTATTTTTTAGAGAAGGGAAAAGTGAAGATCGGTGCCTATTCTGAAGCTGGAAAAGAGATGATCAAAGCTATCATACACCCCGGAGAGATCTTTGGAGAAAAAGCGTTGGCAGGTGAAAAATTCAGAGATGACTTTGCGATGGCTGCCGATAATGAAGTTCATATTTGTTCAATGTCACTTGATGACATGAAGTCTATGATGCTGGATAAGATCGATTTTAGTTTGTCAATCACAAAACAAATAGGAAGCAAACTTTTAAAAGCAGAGAGACGGGTTGAATCATTAGTCTTTAAAGATGCGCGTGAAAGAATCATTGAATTCCTTGCTGACCAGATCCGGGAACATGGTATTGAAAAAGAAGGAAGACTTTATGTTGATGATTTTCTTACACATCAGGAGATAGCCAACCTTACCGGCACTTCCAGACAAACGGTCACCACCATGCTAAATGAATTGCGGGAGGAAGGCCTTATTGATTTTGGCAGAGGCGAACTCAGTATTGATGCCTCGACTCAATTACTGAATTGATCTATCTATTGGAGTAAAACTAATTTTTCCGTGAACTGATCCGTTTCACCAATGATCTGAATAAAATAGATCCCTTTATCTAAATGTTTGAGATCGACCTTTTTTCGGTTTGATCCTTTCTTAGCAGCCATAGATCGGCTTTCAATCAATTCAGCTTTGGAGTTATAAACTTTGATAAGGAGATCATTATTCTGTGTTGAAATATACTCAACTGAAAATATTCCTCGGGATGGATTTGGGTATAGCTCGATATTGCTAAGCGGGGTAATATTTACTGTTGTCAGATCAGAATAAGTAAAGCTTCCATTCAGATCAATTTGCTTTAATCTGTAATAGATCGTTCCTGATTTGTTTATTATATCCGTATAAGCATACTCTAATATCTGAGTGCTGTTAATAGCTCCACGAATTTTACCTACCGGCTCAAACTTATTAGCATCAAAAGATCTTTCCAATTCAAACCATTCATTATTCAATTCTGATGCGGTAGTCCATTCAACGATCACAGCTTTGTTTGCAACTTTGGCTTGGAATGAAACCAGTTCAATTGGCAATGGAACTGCACCCACAAAATAAGGATACTGACTTAATCTCAGACATGCAGCAGTTGGTGTGTAGCAATACGTATAATCTTGACCAACAGTCAAACCTGTCATTGTAGTATTAGATAGATCTCCGGAATCTAAAACAGGCCCGCATCCGCTTCCCTGAACAGTCCAGGTAGCTCCATAAACAGTTCCTCCGGTACACCCTCTGGTATTAGCTATCATGCCCATAGTAACTGTGGAGTTGTTTGCCGTAAAAGTGTAACAATAGGTATTACTTTGGTTTTCATTGAGGGGTGCGTGCAAATCATATTCCGGACAACTCGATGTGACCTGAGCAACAGTGGGCGTAGATGAGAATCCACATGCGGGGCCACATGGCGAACTACAAGAACTGCAATCTTCCGTCTCTCCTACTCGAAGGCAGAAATCAGCTCCTCTGGAACCCGGAGGGCCTCCTCCACATCCACCTAACGTTGTATTATAAATTACACGAATATAATACGTATCACCTGCCGTCAATCCTGTTAGGTTATGAATATTCATTAATGGGCCACCGCTAATGTCTTCACAATTTAATTCTGTACCCGGCAAGCAACCATTACTGAATACTGAAGATCCAAGATAACACCCCGAAGAAGCGGTGCGGTCGACTGTAACATACATGTCCGCTTGTGTTGCAACAAAACTATACCAGACACTTTGATCCGGTGGTGCGTTACAAGTAGTGTCTTCACCTGCTTCAATACTACCATCTATGGTTGTTCCTGAAACGCATGGATCCCCAACAGTTAGTGGAATAGCATCTGCACAATCATCATTGGAAGGAGGAGCTAACCGCGATGAGCTAGTTTCGTTATTCAGAATTGTTTGATGTATATTTGAACTTTCAGTTTCTGTTGTGAAAACTGTTCTTTCTTTAATTTTTTCCGGCTGGAGATCTTGCGCCGTTGCTATAAATGATATACAGATAAAAATCGACGACAAAATAATAGAGTAACTTTTTAGTTTCATTACAATAAAATCTTGGTTGAGTCCTTATTATAAGAAAAATAATTAACTTTTCCTAATTTAAATCCAATTTACATAACTTAACAATCTCTATATCAGAAGTTAATGCGAAACATTATCATGCATCTAAATTTCTGTTTTGCTTCTTAATTAAATGAAAATTTTAAAAAATAATTCTCTGAAAAATACACTTTCAATATCCTCCTATTCAAAAGTGCAAGAGATAGATATAAATGACTGGAATAGCGTTTATTCCGGCTCTAATATATATTTATCATTGCCGTATCTTGAATCACTGGAAACTTCATTATCACAGTCTGTAAGTTTCAGATACCTTATTTTATATGATGATAAAAAAAAACCGGCAGGTATATTTTCTTTTCAAATTCTCGATTTTATCGACAAGGGAATAAGTGATGCAGGAACTTTTTGCAGCATCAGCAACAAAATAAAATCAAAACTAATTTCCGGTGATGGGATCAAAGTTCTGCTTTGTGGGAGTGCTTTTTCTTGCGGCGAAAATGGATTTGAATTTAAAGATAAAGCGACAGAGAAAAAATTCAATCAAGATCTTCCTGAAATTATTGAGTCCATTGGAAAATTTGATGAGGTAACAAAAAACGCCTCTTTATTTTTGATCAAAGAATTTTGGCAAGAGACTAAGTTACCCGTAATTGCTCTAAGCTCAGGGAAGTATCTAAAGTTTAATATAGATGTTAATATGATCCTGAATATTGACTCTTCATGGAAATCTTTTGAAGATTATTTAGAATCCATGACAACCAAATTCAGAACGAAGGCCAAAAGCGTCTTCAACCGATCTGAGAATTTAATAACTAAAATATTCAATGCTTCAGAAATAAAAAAACATGCAGTTGAAATTGAAAAATTATACGCTGAGGTTTTAGATAATGCTGATTTTACATTTGGAGAATTAAATGCCCGAACATTTGAAAATTTAAAAACAAAATTGGGAAAAGAATTTTTCTTTGATGGATATTTCTTGAACGAAAATCTGGTTGGATTTAAAGCGGGGATAATCCACAATGGAATTCTTGATGCGAACTATGTTGGCTTTAATTACAAGATCAATAAAGAGCTCGGATTATATCAAAGGATGCTATATGATTTTATAGATAGCGGCATTAAGAATAAATGTTCAGAAGTGAGATTCGGAAGGACGGCGGAAGAGTTGAAATCGAGTCTGGGTGCAGAACCTGTTGATATGACCCTATTGCTAAAGCATCGCAATTTCATTTCAAATCATGTAATAAAACCTTTTATCAAAGCTGTTGCACCAAGTGAGTTTTCATTGAGAAGACCATTCAAAGCTGCATATTATAAGCAATTGACTTAATGGATTCTCTTACTCAAATAGTGCTCGGAGCAGCGGTTGGAGAAGCTGTACTTGGAAAGAAGGTTGGAATAAAAGCAGCTCTTTGGGGAGCAATAGCCGGTACCATCCCTGATCTGGATGTTATCTCCAGAAATTTTGTGGATGGATTAAGAGCAAACGAATTGCATCGTGGCTTTTCTCATAGCATACTTTTTTGTATTCTGATAGCTCCTCTTCTGGGGTGGATCATTTCAAAGATCTATAAAAACAAAGAAGCCAATTTCAAAGACTGGACTAAACTGTCGTTTATGAGTCTGGTCACTCATCCACTTCTTGATGCGCACACCACCTGGGGAACCCAGCTTTTTTGGCCATTGGATTATAAGGTTGCCTACAACAATATATTCGTTGCAGATCCACTTTATACCATTCCATTTTTAGTCTTCCTTCTATTCGCTTTGTTTAGTCCCAAAGGAAGTTCAAAAAGAAAAAAATATAATAATCTGGGATTGATAATTAGTAGCAGCTATATGCTATTGACGATCTGTATCAAAGGAGTTGTTCATTATCAATTTTCTCAAAATCTACATGCACAAAACATAAATTATATTGAACTTGAAACAAGACCAACTCCTCTGAACAGCATCCTTTGGTCGGCCAATGCTGAAACTAATGATGCATACTATATTGGGTATTACTCATTGTTTGATACCAGCAAAAACATATCATTTAAAAGACTGGAGAAAAACAGAGCCTTACTTGGTAATCTGATCCATGAAGATATTGTAAAAAGATTGATTAAACTTTCAGGAAACAGGTATTTGATTACCAAGACAGGTGATGATCTTTTCTTTAATGATCTTAGGTTTGGTATGATCGGTATGGGACCCGATGCCACTCAATTTGTATACAGTTATAAATTGTCTTTTGATCAGAACAATAAACTAATTGCAGAAGAAAACCCAAAATCTTTTGATGATGCCGGGAAGATCTTTGCTCAATTATTTACCCGGATCAAAGGGATATAAAAAAAAGGTCCCTCTCGAGGGACCTTTTTCTGAATATCTATTTTATAACCACTGGCAAAGAACGCCACCCATCAAGCTAATTGTTATAGCCCAGTAACCGGTGTTGATCCAAATATATTTAAAACTTTTTCTTTCAAACATAGCATTGGTTGCAAGGATTGGCAAAACTACAAGTACGCTTGCAATAAAACCATGTAGTACACCATGTTTAAACGTACGGAAGTTTTCTCCGTATTTACTTAAGAAATCCATGAAGTACAAATTGATATCGGAGCCTTGTTCCGTGATCCCGGGCTCATTCATCAGAATTGATTGTACATGGTACTGATGAACAACAATTGATGAGATTCCGAGCGCAAGTAAAAAACTAAAAACATAACTCAGACCGAAGATCATGCCCATGTTTCCACCTTTTAACTGATCCTCCGTAAGCCCTGCCTCTCTCATCCAGGCAGCACCCATGACTTTCGGGTTGTACCAAATAAAACCTGTGACCATTGGCACAATAGCAGCCAAGGCAATCACTAGAAGATTAAATTCCATAATTTATTTATTTTTTGGGGTTAGATATTGCATTGTATCACATTAGAAAGATAACACAAAAAAACGATAGGTCAGACGTAATCCAAAACCGATCAAAACTACTCCTAATATTTTATAGATCCGTCTTATCTTTTTCGGATCCAGAAAATATTTCAATCTATTTGCAAGCATAACTTTCGTTAGATCCGTCACAAATATTCCCAACAAAATTGAAAATAGAAAAATATAAATGTCTGTTTGAGATGTAAATTTTGTATTTGAATAAGTAGTAAGACCGATCCATACAAGAAAAACAAAAGGATTGATGAAGTTAATGAGAAAGCCTTTCATAAAGAACCACACATTCGATGATTCATTTTTCAAAATCAATTCATCCAGTTGCTCATCTTTTTTCAATACATATCTTATCCCTAAAGCTAAGAGTATGACAGCACCACATAAGGCTAAATATGTTTCACCTAAATACGTCAGTATGATGGTAGCAAAACCAAAATTGCAAATCAAAACATAAACACCATCACCAACGATCACTCCTAAGGCGACGAACAATCCGCCTATTCTTCCATTGATCAGACTGGTTTTAAAAAGGTAAAAGAACACCGGTCCGATGAATAATATCATCCCAATCCCAATCAAAAAACCTTCTACAAATGGCATATCAAATCAAATTGAGAATGATGTCAGATAGTATTTTTACCAATGCTTCCTGATCCCCTGTTTCAGAGTATTTGATCACACCATTTTTATCAATGACCATATTCCTTGGTATGGTATGAATCAAATTCGGATGTAATTTCCCAGCAAGGTCTTTTGCATCTGTGATCATATGATATTTAAAATTTCGCTTCGCTAAGAATTTCTCAACAATGTCCGAACTTTCTTCTGTGATCGCTATAAAAACTACCTCTTCATTCTCCTGAAACAATTCAGCTAATTCATTCAATTTAGGGATCTCTTGTATACAGGGTCCGCACCAGGTAGCCCAGAGATTAATCACTACGACTTTACCTTTAAGACTTGAGCTGGAAATTTCTGTTCCATTAAGACTGATCAAACTAAACTCCGGGAGCTGCTCCCCTTTATTATTACAAGAACTGGCCAGAGTCAGAATCAACAAGAAAAAAATAAATTTTGGGAAAGACATATATTATCTAAAAATGAGGATATCAATTGAGGCTAAAATAGCGAAATAAAAAAAACCGGCAATGAGTATCTCATTACCGGATTTTCTAAAATCTTTCAGATCAATGAATGATCAGTTTCTTGTAATAGCTCAATGAAGCATTATTTACTCTTATCAGATAAAGTCCGGAAGAAAGTGAACTAATATCTTTATTGATCCGATTCAAACCTTTGTCAAAATGAATTTTTTCTGCATGCGTAACATGTCCTTTTGAATTCATAATTGAAAATTCAAAATCTCCTTCTTCTTCGCTGATAAATTTCACACTGACCTTATCATTTGCCGGATTTGGAGTCAGGGCTATTATATCTTGATCATTAACTTTTGCAGCTACAATAGGACTATAAGAATACTTCCCATCGGAATCTGTTTGCTTTAATCGGTAATAATTTGTCCCGATGAGGGGTGAATCATCGACATCAAAATAGGAACGTGTTTCTGAAGTAGTACCTGCTCCCGGGATCCTGTGAATGGATTCAAAAGTTTCTCCATTACCGGATCTTTCTATTTCAAACCATTCATTATTTTCTTCGCTACCGGTTACCCAATTAAGCTCTACAGTATTTTTTTCTGCTGTTGCTGTAAAAGAAAGAAGTGTAATTGGTAAAGGAGCAGCACCCACAAAATATGGCCATTGATTCAGCATCAAACATGCAGGTGCCAGGGTATAGCAAAATGTATATGTCTGACCTGTGCCTAAACCTGTCATGGTTAGATTGGACAATGTTCCTGATTGTAAAATTGCACCACAAGAATTGCTTTGCAAGGTCCAGTTAAAACTGCTCACATTTCCTGAACCACAACCTCTGAAAGTGCCTATCAATCCAAGAGTTACTGTGGAATTTACAGCGGTGAATGTATAACAGAATGTTCTTAATTGTCCTGCATTTAAAGGAGAGCTGAGTGGAAATTGTGTACAAGTAGACGTTACTTGAGGAACACTTGGTGGTGATGAGAATCCGCATGCCTGCCCACAAGGACTACTGCATGTGCTACAGTCTACTGAAACCCCTGCAGCTATACAAAAATCCGCACCGGCAGCAGCATTATTTCCACATGGCCCACCGGTTTGATAATTTACTTGTACATAATAAGTTGCTCCAACAGTCAAACCGATCAGATTATGAATATTCATTGTAGGACCTCCTGCTGCGTCCTCACAAGAAATTATCGTCGATGGTAAGCATGAACCTCTTTGTACTGAAGAACTCAGATAGCAGCCTGATCCGGCTGTTCTGTCAATTGTAATAAACATTTTGGTGGAAGTAGCAACAAAGGAATACCAGACACTTTGGGTTGCGCCGGCATTGCAACCAAAACTCTCACCTGCTTGAACGGTAGATCCAACGGTTGTTCCATTTATACATGCCGCTCCAATGGTAAGCGGAGTTGCATTCACACAATCGTCATTCGAAGGGGGAGCAAGATTTAGTTTAGCAAAATCAACCGTTTTAAATCCTGAAACCAATTCACTTTCAGAATCGGATACTACATGATTATCGGTCAATGAAAATTTTGCATTGTCCTGAGCATGCAAATTTGAAATGCATGCAAAACATATAAGTAAAAGGAAGAACGTAGATTTGATCCTCATTTTGGTGGTTTGTTGGTGAAATAATACACCATATTACGCCAAAATTATCTGATAATCAAGAGTTATTTGGTGAATTCCAGAAAAAAATGGGTGAAAACAAAAGCCCGGCTAAAAAGCCGGGCTTTAAGTACCCCGGGCGGGAATCGAACCCGCACGGCCGCAATGGCCACAGGATTTTAAGTCCTGCGTGTCTACCAGTTCCACCACCAGGGCGTTGGTGCAAAAATAAGAAATCCCTCAAGCTGGAGGGATTTTCTTGAGCGAAAGACGAGGTTCGAACTCGCGACCTCAACCTTGGCAAGGTTGCGCTCTACCAGCTGAGCTACTTTCGCTTGTTTTGGGAGTGCAAATCTAAAAAAAAATTATCGCTGATTTGCAAAATATTATCAAAAATCTGATTTAATTATTTTTTCTCCCTGATATTCAAAATCTTTCAGTCATTAAATCCTACTTTTAAACTGTTTGATCAAGCTAATTATCATTAAGTAATCATTGTTGTCAGGAATAAATTTTAGTTTTTATTTAAGGCTTTTTTTTTAACCACAGGGGACTCAGTCCCGCATGTGCGGGATCCATATTGATCCAGGCTCTTTTGATGTGATTTCATTTTCGTGGAAAACCACTGGTATACAGAGAAAAAAGAGATCGAATACCATATAAAGTCCATTGAAGGAAAATTTCTCTTGAATCTCTGAGTACTCTGTGTATCCCGAGACTTCGCATACGCGTCAAGCTAATTTAGTCATTATTGCATTACTATTGCAGACCTATGGCTGATCATAGGGTATTTTAATAATTGTTTTTCATCGATAGATAGACCTTTTTTTTTCTGCTTTTTCAAGCAAAAATTAAGTCTGGGACAAACGGCGAGGAA
>JBBKWX010000008.1:0-13205 GCA_037969175.1 Bacteroidia bacterium
ACCTCTATTGGTTCCGCATTATCACACAAAGCGGTACTTGAAAATCCGGATTCTATATCCAAGGTTGTTCTTTCAAAAGGCCTTGATTCAGGAACCGCATTTGAGATCCTGTCTATTGATATTGCAGATATTGATGTTGGAAAGAATATCGGTGCTGTACTTCAGATGGATCAGGCAAATGCTGATAAGAATATAGCACAGGCTAAAGCAGAAGAGCGCAGAGCGATGGCGGTAGCCAATGAGCAAGAGATGAAGGCTAAGTCACAGGAGGCTCGTGCCAATGTGATCCAGGCTGAAGCTGAAATTCCAAAGGCTATAGCGGAAGCTTTCCAGAAAGGTAACTTAGGAGTTATGGATTATTATCGTCTTCAGAATATTCAGGCTGACACGGATATGCGCGAAAGCATTTCCAAGCCGAGTGATAAACCGAAGAAATAAATTTTATTTGATAATTGAAAACCCTTGCATTTTATGTGAGGGTTTTTTTGTGGCATACCGAGGATAGAATTCCAGTTTTCTTTTTGCCTCAAAGACTCGATAACTCAAAGATTCGCTAAGTACTCTCTGTGCTATTCTGTGTTTCTGTTTTTCTGTGGTGAATTTTAAATCCCAGCAACCTCATTATTCTCCACTCTCTCGTCTCTCGTCTCACCCCTACATCACTACCAATTTCCCATTATGCAATTGTTTTCCCGAACGACCGCTGATGCGATATTGATAGATCCCGGGCTTTAAGTGCCCTGTGTTTGCTTCGTATTTTTTATTTTCAGAAGAAAGATTTTCCTCAGAGATGAGATTTCCTATGCTATTATAGATGCTAATCATAGCCGGCTCATCGATTTGATATTCCAATGAAAAATTTCCTGACGCCGGGTTGGGATAAAGTTTGAAATTTTCGGTTTTTAATACCTGAGCTTCGAATGTGTTTATGCCGGTTGCCATTCTTGTGTTTACGGGGTTCGCATTTTGTTGCGGGCAGTTTAAAGGGGTACTTATCACACTAATAGTTGCTAAAAAATTACTTCCTGTTTGTGCATGAAATCCGGGTTTTAATGTGATAGATTGACCTGCTCTGAAAATAACATCTGCATCAGCTTTTATTTCATAATCTCCCTGCACGGCATCTGCATCTTCTATATCTACATTATTGCCTGCTATAATTTGGCTTGCAGCAATATATTGAAGCGGATAATTTTGAGTTATCTCTCCATTCTGAACATACTGTATATGTTTGAAATTTCTGAGCACGGCTCCTTTTCGCGTCAGCACTTTATATCTGCCCAAGGTATTATCGCCAAATTGTTCTTTGCCCCATATATTTGGATAGTTATTCAATACCAGACTTGCTCCCTGATTTACCTCAAAAGTCAAATCAAATAAACCGACACAATCTTTAACATCCACTTTGCTTCCGTTTTGCATTTTGTAGATCGATGCATACACCGAGTGGGCGGGGATAGCAGGGTTGTTGGGGTATGTTGTTCCTTCATATCGAAGATCAGTGCGGAAGGGTACTTTACGCGGATCATTGAAGTAGCCACCGTTTTCGGCAATGTTGTCAAGTGATACTTGTGATGCTGGAGGATATACAGCTCTAATAGTTTTGAAAGAATAGTTATATGGGAAAATTACACTATTAAGTAAATTGTTTACATCTACAATATTAGTGATGTTTACTTCTGAGGGATTGAAAATTATGCGATCATGGCTATTAATTTCATCAATTTTAAAGCCTTGCGAAATACCTTTATCGATTTCATAACTATGTTTAGTACTTTGATACCCTATTAGGGGGTCATTTATATTAAAACCATTGGTATAACCAGCAAAAATTGTCCCGTTAACATTTCGTGGATAAGCACTTATTAAACTAAAAGGTGGCGCAAAAGGATATGAATATTCATATCCCGATCCAAAATAATTAGAAGCATAATCATCACTAGGGATTGGATAATAGGCTTGACAAATTGAAGTAATCTCAGAATATGGAAAGTAATTTATTGTACTGTTTAAATCCAGCCACGAATTATTATTTAGTTCTTGATAGGTATAATTTGAGATAGTGTTGTTATATATTATTTCCGGTCTTATAGTAATATCATGCCTAGATGAACCACCATTTCCAGTCTCATGAACTCCTGATATCGGATAGTATGGATAATATTTCATTCGCCCTCTGGTATTATCAATATAAAATATTTGTCTTGAAACAGTGTCTGTGGTTGCGGGACAAATTAACCCAAGTGTAAATTTTAGAATGCTATGTGGTAAGATTAATCTATCACAGGGTTGCCATGCATCATTAGAGTTAAATAATCGGGAAACTAATGTTAATCTTCTTTTTATAGAAGGGTTAGGATTAGGACAAATTGGTTCAAAATAAGCCTGATTGTTTTCGAATTTACCTACTGGAGTTTTAATATATAAAAAATCCCAAGTGCCTAACCCCGGATTATATTGGCCAGATGGAAGCCTCAATTCTCTGGCCGGACCTAAACTGGAAGCACATCCCGCATTTGCAATATTGCAACTCAGTGTGAATGGAAACGAAACAACTTCAACCTGAATTGTTTTTGTCCAACTATTAAAATCAGGAATAAAATTAACTGAACCATCCTGAGACCATAAGTGATCATTCAAAAAAACTTCATATTCTCCCGAATATCCACCATTAGTGAGACTGGTAGATCTAAAGGTGCTATATTCGAATCCGTTCACACCAATAAATTTTGGGGAAGCTTGCCCGTTATAATTATCGTATATGTTTACTAATGATTGTCCTTTCAAGCATAGATGAATGAATAAAAATGTCGCCAAAATAAATAAATTTTTCATTTCTTAATTATTTTTATAACTGATTTGTATTCATTACTATATTCTAAATTCAAGAAATAAATTCCAGATTTGATAAAACTAAATTCGCAAAAATAGTTCTGATCCAAAAAGGGTGTAAATGATGTTAAACTCCTACCAAATAGATCTTTTAATTCAATACGTATCAGATACCCGTTGCGAATTCCTTGTCCATAGTCTAATGAAATACAATCTTCAAATGGATTCGGTGAAACTGTAACATTATTTAGATCATTTTCTTCAATACCAACTCCAGTTGAACAAATCGTTGAAAAGGATAATGGAGCATTTATAGGAGTCAATCCAGTCATTTGATTCCATGTAATTGCATTGAACCCGGTTGTATCTGCTAATAATTGGACGGATTGATTTGTTGCTGAGAATGAAACGGAATATTGATAGCACCCTGCATTCCCAACTGAATCAATTTTAGCCATATAAAAATCAGCGCTCCCGTTGATATACCCGATTAGCAATTTCGAACCTGAATCCAATTCATAAATATTCCTGATAAACCTAAATGGATTCGGCGAGACGTTTTTCGCCCATCGTAGATTGAGGTTGAGATCTAGTTCATAGATATTACCATTGAATTGAAGCACGAGATATCCGCTAAGATCTTTTTTAAGCTTAATCTCTGAACCATCATTAGTTCCAAATGAAACAATGGATTTAGCTTGAATTATGTTTCCAAGAGTATCCAGTTCCAAAATTAAATCATTATCGCTCTGACTAAAAGCTTGAGTAGTGTTGAGAACCAATAATGTACTATCAGGAGTCCAGCACACATTGATTGGATAATCATACAATGAAATATCCAGGATTTTTTGCCACAATACATCACCGTTACTATTCATTTTCAAATAAATTGCATCCAGATTAGATAGCAATGGATCTGAAATAAATCCAAATAGATATAAATTGTTTTTTGTATCAATTGTTGAGACTGAATAAACACACTCCCGATTTGAATTTAGACGGTAACTCCATACAGGATCAAATAAAGAATCTGTTACCATAACATATCCCTGACGATTTATAACACCGGGAAATTGATTTGCCTGCCCAACAAAAAGGTAATTCCCATTATTTAGCTGATTAATACTTATACCGCTGGAAGTTAATGAGTCAGAAAGGGACTTTTGCCTTACAATATTACCAATAGGTGAAACTTCCAGAATAATGGTTTCACCAAAATAATTACTATCAACATCGTATGTTCCGGTTAAAACAATATTTCCTTTATTATTTTCAATCAGATAACGAAAATTACCACTTGCCAAACCCGTAAAAACTTTCGCCCATAATATATTACCCAAAGTGTCAAATTTAGATAGAAATGGAATTGCTAAATTGTTTGTTAAACTTCTGCTTGATCCTGCCATATACACGAATCCTGAATCAGTAATTATCGAATAATTCAAATTTTCATTTCCATTATAATTAAATGTTTTTTGCCAAAGTTGTTGTGCTGATACATATTGAGCATTCAGAAACAGAAGAACACAGACACTGAAAATTCTAGAGCACGATTCCAATCTACTTAATTGCTGCATAGGTTAATTATGAAATGTGATGATAGAAATTGATGGGATGTGCATTCCTATTGCTTTTTATTTTTGATAATTTTCAATACCTCCAACTGCTTCTGCAATTCAATTACATACAGAGTCAGCTCTTCGATTTTGATCATTTGCAAACGTTGCATTTCACCTAAATTTAAACCATTTTCTTCACTTTCTCGTCTCTCGTCTCCATCCCTACATCACCACCAATTTCCCATTATGCAATTGTTTTCCTGAACGACCGCTGATGCGATATTGATAAATCCCGGGCTTTAAATTTCCTGTGTTCGCTTCGTATTTTTGATTTTCTGAAGAAAGATTTTCCTGAGAGATGAGATTTCCTATGCTGTTATAGATGCTGATTATTGCCGGCTCATCGATTTGATATTCCAGCGAAAAGCTGCCTGATGCAGGGTTGGGATATAATTTAAAATTATCTGTTTTCAGAACCTGTGGTTCGAATGCAATATTGCCCATCCGGGTATTGACAGGGTTTGCAATTTGTTGTGGACATTGTGGTGGTATAGATGTGACTCCGATTGTGGCTAAAAAATTACTTCCGCTTTGTGCATGAAATCCGGGTTTTAATGTGATAGATTGACCTGCTCTGAAGGTGACATCAGCTCCGGGTTTTGTTTCATAATTTCCAACAACTGCATCCGCATCTTCTATATCTACATTGTAACCGGCAATGATTTCATTTTTTGCAATGTATTGAAGCGGATAGTTTTGAGTTATCTCTCCATTCTGAACATACTGTATAGTTTTGTAATTACGCAATACGGCTCCTTTGCGGGTTAACACTTTATATCTGCCCAAGGTATTATCGCCAAATTGTTCTTTGCCCCATATATTTGGATAGGTATTCAATACCAGACTTGCTCCCTGATTTACCTCAAATGTCAAATCAAATAAACCAACACAATCTTTAACATCCACCTTACTTCCGCTTTGCATTTTGTAGATGGATGCATAAACTGAGTGGGCAGGGATGGTGGGATTCTTTGGATAACTTAATCCTAAATGGCGAAGATCTGTACGAACTGGGACTTCTCCTAATTCATTGAAAGGACCTCCATTTGAATATATGTTATCAGCATCAACTTCACTTTTAAGCGGAAATACCCCTCTTATTGTTTTGAAACGGTATCTATCTGGGAAAATTAAATTACTTGCAGTGATAGATGTAACATAGGGATTATAAATTTCAAAATTATTTGTACTAATAATTCGAAGATCAAGATTTTGATTTATATCATAGACATGTTCAATCCCTGGCATTAATTCAAGATTGTTTGAAAAATCAGATTGATATCCTGCAAACCATTGTGCGAGTCCATTTCTGAGAAAAGTACTTGTGACAGAATATGGTGGCGGAAACAAAAAGGAGTAGAAATCAGGTTGTTCCCAGAAAAAATTACTATTATGAGAAGGATATTGAATAAATACATTGCAATCCCGATTTATTTGATTGTATTCATAAAAATTTAAGGTCCCACTTCCCGGAAACATATATGTATTATCCACCTGATTGTATCCATATGAAACACCTGATTTGTCAAACAATAATTCAGGCGCAAAAACAACGTCATGTTGAAACGCTGAACTTGATTGATTAGTTCCAATAAACGGATAAAACCTCATTCTGCCCCGTGTATTGTCTTGTATAAAGCTAAAGGAAGAAATAATACCATTATTCCCTGTAGAACCATCACAATGAATATTAATAGTTATACGATGAATAGTGTTGGGCATTATTAATCTTGAATCCCAAGTAAGACCATTTGTGTTTGTAAAGCCAATTGAAGCTAAACTCACATGCCTTTCGCTAGCGTGCCACGAAAGATTTCCTTCAATGAAACTCATCCCTTGATTATCAAACTTACCATCATGCATCCAATTGTATACAGCAGCTGTTTGCCCATTGTTTAATTGCTTTTCCCATGCTTTGTTAATAATATTATAATTCCATGGAGTTATTACAAGATTTCTTGTATTCCCAATTTGGGATGAACAATTTATTATATCAAGTTCACATTCGGGTACAAAAGGAAAGGAAAGAGTTTCAATAGTAAAGGTTTTCCTGTAAGTACCAAAATGTGTATGCCAGAAGTGTTGTCTTAAAGAGATTTCATATTCGCCCGTGAAGGTATTAAATGCCCCATTTGCATATGCACTGTTCCACAAGAAATTGTTATGACTATATGGGATATAGGTTATGGATTTACCAGAATAGTCATTATCGTTGTAAGGATTCATTACATCCTGGCATTGAGATGCAATTGGAATCAATAAAAACGAAAAGTATATAAGTATTTTCATAGTTTAATAAGCTTTTTTGAATTTACTTTTCCTGTTGTATAACTCAGTGTTAAGAAATATAATCCTGGAGTCAAAAAATCTAAATCGATTACTAATTTATCATCAACATTTTCAATATTTATTTGAAATAAAATTCTATTAGTTAAATCTGAAACATAAATTGCAGATAAGTTATTTTTGTCTTTTAAATTGATATTTACGAAATCACTAATAGGGTTGGGGAACACTTCAATTTCATTCGTATTTATTTCATTAAAACCTGTAGCTGTATTGCATAATATAGTTTCATTGACATTTATAGTTGTAATACTATCTCCAATCAATTCATTTAGAGTAATTAAGGAATCTTGAATTATAATATTTGATACACTAATTGGAATACTGTATTGGGTTTGAGTTTGTTGAGTTGTATTACACCCTGCATTTAAAGTGCTGTCATATTTTATTATCAGACCGTCAGACGAACTATTAACACTACCTGCAGCAAGATAGCCTCCATCATCCGTTGGCACAACTACGGAAGCAATATTGATTGTAAAACCAGGGTTTACAGAAATGTGTTCAATTATATTAAATTGGTTGTCTGTTAAAATAGTTCTACAATTAGAACCAGTTGAAAAAACAAATCCTCCATTATTTGAGTAGTTCAATTCCCGTATTTCAGAAGGTATTCCCAAATCAAATACTTTTGTGTTAATTAGATTCCCACTTAAATCGATTTTATGAATCAGAGGTTTTGCTATTCCAGATTGGTCAATAAGCAATCCTGCCAATAACATGTTATTGTCATAATCTGGTAAGAGATCAAATATTGACATAAGAAAACCATCATCTGAATGATAGCTTTTAGACCAGATAATGTTTCCTGTTTCATCTAACATCATACAAAACGCATCATAAATATTATTTACAACATAGCCAATCATTCCACTAACAATATATCCACCTTGCACTGCAATGACATTTGTAAATACTAAATCCTGGGTATATTTATAACGCTTTGTCCATATCATATTTTTAAGACTATCCAAAGATAAAATCAAACCTACAGTTCCATTTGATCCAAAATAGTCTCGCATTACACCACAAATAATTGAACTATTGTTATTAAAGGCAATATCAGTACCATAATCATAAACTGGACTTGACCAACGTTTGTTGAAAATCAAATTTCCATTTTTATCAAATGAATATAAACACAGATCTCCAGTTTTGGTATTTGCAGAGTCTACTGTTGCTGCTATATAAATATTTCCATCGGGACCCAAATGCATTTTATACCCAGAATTGTATTTGTTATGACTTCCGATCTTTTTTGACCAAACTAGATTTCCTGAACTATCAGTCTTTATTAATAAAGTAAAACTTCCATTATCATTATGGTAACCTGAAAAATAATATCCATCTCCAGTAATCTCCAATACCCCTAAAAGTGTTGTAGTCAAAGGGCTAAGTTTTTTCTGAAATATAGTCTGGGCATGAGTAGTGCTAATTGAAAATACCCAATTAAACACAAAAAAAATAAATGTAATGTATTTATGAATTCTTGTTTTGTTCATTGGATTGAATATTTACCAATTCTATTTTTGAGCCTTAATCTCATTTAATTGCTTTTGTAATTCAATTACGTATAATGTTAACTCTTCAATTTTGATCATTTGTAAACGTTGCATTTCACCCAGATCCAATCCGTTATTTTCGAGATGTGCAGCAGTTGGAATGCCGGGTAAGTGTTTATTAGTTCTTACAAATTTTTCAAGCTCTGAAATGGATTTCATTTTGTATTCGCTTTCAAAAACAAAATCTCCCCAGGCATCAACATCAACTTTTATTTCTTCAGCGCGAATCTTACCACGCACAGCCAATTTAAATCCTGTTACAGCTTCAGAAGTACCTATCAATACCTGCCCATTGGGGCGGATGGTCATTAGGTTAGTATTATTACTATTTTGGAATAATATTTCTCTAGTAACACTTTTGTTTCTAAAGATCATTCCATTGCTAAAATAGCGGGCTAGGTTTCCTGCATTAATTGAAACATTCCCAGACTGAGACACCAATGATATACCTTTTATTGAGTTTATTGCAATTACACCATCAATGTGGTGATTTTTTATATAGCCATGCAAACCATTCATTGTTATTGTTAAACCCGAAAGAGCTGAAGTATTCCCTGTAGAATTATTAATTAATTGTAATGTTGAAATACCCACTATTGATGGATCTGGAGCTTGAATAGATAAATTAGATCCTGTACTGTCAAACTCTAATTCTGAATTCTGAATATCCCCTAATCCGATTTGCCTCAAATTGGGATTGCTTGTTGAATAGGTTTCCTGTGAGTTGATCACAAACATATTCTTTGGAAAATCTGTAGCCACTCCAATATATCCCGGATCATCCCACATGAATTTCATCCTTTTTTGAGAATTAGTTCTTATTAATAGAGGTCTTTCATCAGTTGTTCCAACAAAGTTAATTAATGAATCTGTATTTGCATTTCCCAGCAACTTCCAAAACTCATCTAAAATAGGGGAACCTATTAAAACTCCATCCTCATCAATTGAAAGATTCTGTGGTGCGCTTCCTGCTAGCGCTGGTATTCGGATATTACCATTTGCTTCCACTGAAATTCTTTGAATATTATTCGTTCTAATTGATAGGGAAGAACTATCCAAAGTTCCAATAAAATTTGTAGCCGGATCAGTACCTGCATTCCCTGTCATAGCCCAGGTTTCTCGTTCAGCCTGAAGAATAGTTTTGGCAGCATTCGCTTCACATCCGCCTGCTGCAGTTACTCTTACTGCATAATCACCCGGAGAAAGACCAGAAAGAGATGCCCCAATTGCACCATGCTCCCAAACATAGGAATAGGGAGGGATACCTCCACTAACAGCTACATTCAATTCTCCATTATTGCAATTGTAGCAGGTGATAGGACTGGAAGCAATACTTACAGTAAGCGGAGCAGGCTCTGAAAGATAAATGAATGCTTCAGTCATTGCACCTCCATCATCAGAGATTTGTACAGAGTAATCACCGGCTCCCAGGTCATATACATTGGCAGTATAGGCACCATGGCTCCAATTATACGTATAAGGTGGAAGGCCGCCGCTTACACTAAGATTGATGCTGCCATTATTGGCATTATGACAGCTTACATTATACCCGCCTGCAAAAGAAGGACTACTGATGCTATTGATCACAATAGGTCCGGGTTCACCTACTTGAACTGTTGAACTCAAACTGCAATTGCTGTAATCGAAAACAGTTAAAGTATAAAATCCAGCAGGAAGTTCTTGAATACTTTCTTCACCCGAACCGTTGCTCCAAGTATATCGATAGGGTGGATTCCCTCCTTGCACCGCTGAAAATACTGCACCATTTTGCCCACCTTCCTCACTCACATTTTGTGCATTCAGATTAAGACTTAATGCCAATGGCTGTATGAGTTCTATTTCATAGGTATTTGTATAATTTTCAGCGGATGTAACTGCAACGGTATATATACCTGCTCCAATTCCTGTAATATTTTTTGTGGTAGCTCCATTCGACCATGCATAAGAATATGGAGCAACACCACCTACAACAACCAGGTTTATACTGCCATTTAAAGCGTTGTGGCAGCTTATGTTATACCCCCCCCATAATTGGAAGGATATAGGATTACATCAAAGTCTGTTTGCCCAAATAAACTATTTACACTTAGTAACATGATGGTAAAAGTCAAAGTGATTTTATTGTAGATTTTTTGCATGGCCGGAAGATTTAAGGATTTTTGTGAATTTGATAATGCAGTTTAGCATAAATATCATCCCGGCGCAATAACACTAAAGTAGTATATAATTTGCTATTAAATAGATTAAAAAATTCAAGACCCGCTGTTCGAAACTATGGATTGCTTGATAGAATTCCAGTTTACTTTTTGCCTCTAAGACTCGAAAACACAAAGATTCGCTAAGTACTCTCCGTGCAATTCCGTGTCTCTGTTTCTCTATGGTGAATTTTCTTTTTCGATTGATAATGTAGATAAACCATTTATAACATGCTAAATATCAAATTGCTACTATTTCAGATTAGCTTTAAGCCCTGAATATTTTCAAACATTTCGAATTAATATATATCTTTGCCTCCTCAAAATCGGACCCGTAGCTTAATTGGATAGAGCATCTGACTACGGATCAGAAGGTTGGGGGTTCGACTCCCTTCGGGTCCACGAAAATTCCCTCTGATTATCAGAGGGAATTTCTATTTTTATACATTATTGTACTCTTGCTTTCGTTTCCTATCATTGGAAAACATATGTTAAACAAATCTATTTTTCTTTTTATCTCCATTATCATCTTGAGTCTGCAAATCAGTCTGGCTCAAAAAGGCGTCCTTACTGCAGGCTTCCAATTCAAGCCTATCTTCTCCAGTTCCATGTTTGGGACAGGTCCGATTGAAAAACGAATCGATACAGTTCTGTTTACAATGAAACCGGGCGGTGGATTTGCAGCGGGCATGATGATCAGAAGAGGCATCACAAACAGAGTATCTGCAGAAACGGGGATCAATTATGTGAAACGAAACTACTCCATCAAAATTGATAAGGAAGAAGTAAAAGCTACAACAGATTTCAGCATTGTAGGGTATGAAGTCCCATTACTGGGAATGGTCTATATCCAACTTTCGCAGGAATTGTTTATGAATGTTGCTTTAGGTGCCAGCCTGGATTTCTTTCCATCAGAGATCGCTACAAAAGGCACAAACTTCACCCATTTTTCTCAACGAAATCATCGTCTGGTCCCCGGAGTACTGGCTAATTTAGGCTGGGAATGGAGAACAGAGAAGAGCGGATATTTTTATTTAGGAGCGAGCTATCACCGGCCATACCAGCATATTTATGATACGTTTGTGATCTATAAAGAAGGAGTTGGAAGAGAAACTCCTGCTCAGTTCAAACTGGAAGGAACCTATCTGACAGTTGATCTCCGATATTTCTTTCATGAGGATCCGGATTCCAAATCGTCAAAGAACAGAACTGATTAATTTTTACTCATAGATCTTCCCGCAAGATAGCCGGTGGTCCATGCAGCCTGGAAATTAAATCCTCCGGTAATACCATCTACATCCAATACCTCACCTCCGAAATATAAACCGGGAATGATTCTGCTTTCCATCTCCGGAAATTTGATCTCTTTCAATGTAATACCTCCTGTGGTCACAAACTCTTCTTTGTAGGTTGTTTTACCGGACGCACTGAATTCCATATTGCTGAGTAAAACAACTAATTTGTTTTTATAGGCTTTACTTATCTCAGCCCATTTCTTATCCGATTCATTTCCTGCCAATGCACACAGGCGCTCCCACAATCGCTTAGGGATTCCTTCGGGGCCTGCATTTATCACTTTTGCATTCCGCGAAATCTGCATCAAATTTTCAAGATAGGCTCTGCATCCGTTTTCTCCTAAACTCAGCCAGTCAATCTTAACCGTATAATTATAATTCAATGCTGCGAGATCTCTTGCTGCAAATGCGCTGGTCTTTAAAACTGCCGGGCCCGACAAACCCCAGTGCGTAACCAATACCGGTCCTGTGATCTTGCTTTTCACTCCGTCAATACCAACAGTAGCATTCTCAACAGCCAGTCCTTCCAAGCCCTTCAAAGGATTATCAGCAATATTAAATGTAAACAAAGAGGGTAGGGGACTTATAATTTCATGACCCAGTTCTGAAAGCCAGTCAAAACTTTCTTTTTTTGGAAAACCACCGCTGGCGATAAAGAGATTTTTGCATTCAGCAAGATCTCCATTTCGGATCCGTAAATTGAATTGCCCATTTAGATATTCGATCTTCTGCACATCCATGCCTGTTTTGATCTCAACACCTGCTTTGTCGGCCGCCATCATCAAACAATGTATGATCGTCTCACTTGAATTTGAAACGGGAAACATTCTGCCATCCGCCTCAGCTTTAATTTTTACTCCACGTTTTTCAAACCATGCTACCGTGTCTTCCGGACCAAAATGTCCGAGCAGTTTTCGCATTACTTTTTCTCCCCTGGGATAGGATTTGGAGAATGCTTGAAGATCCCGCTCAGCATTGGTTACATTACATCTGCCTCCGCCTGAAACACGAACTTTCGATAAGAGCTTTGAACTTTTTTCAAGCAAGATTATCTTCTTTCCTGTCTTTTCTTCGGCAGCTGTGATAGCTGCAAAAAAACCGGATGCTCCTCCGCCAATAACGATGATATCTGCTTGTATTTTCAATTTCTTGGATGATGACTGATGATGGCTTCTCTAAGGTATTCCCTATCGAGATGCGTATAAATTTCTGTTGTTGTAATGCTTTCATGCCCCAACATTTCCTGCACGGCTCTTAGATCTGCTCCACCCTCTATTAGATGTGTTGCAAAGCTGTGTCTGAAAGTATGCGGACTGATACTCTTCTTCAGACCAATGCTCTTTGCAAGATCTTTAA
>JBBKWX010000009.1:0-10201 GCA_037969175.1 Bacteroidia bacterium
AAAGAAGCAAAAAACCGTATTTGAATTTTTTGCTTCTTTGCTTAAAGACGAGTAGTAATTCACATTTCTTTAAAAAGAAAAAGATGAATTAGAATGCTCTTTGCTTCTTTGCGTTAAAACTTTCTGTTTTATTTGATTTAGTAAAAACTTCTCGTTTTAACCTTTAGAATTTCATTCCGGATTTTGAGATTTACGAAGTTTGAGAAAGCCGAGAATGAAGATAAATCCTGTGATGAGCATGATACCGATGATGATATACTCCAACTGGTGAATGATACCCGGAAATTGATTGCCAAGGAAATAGCCCAGAGGGATCAGCGTCCAGACCCATAGTATAGCTCCGACAATATTATAAAACTTAAATTTCCAGTAATTCATCTTGATCGTGCCCGCGACTATGGGTGCGAATGTCCGGACGACCGGGAGAAAACGGGCAGCGATCAATGATTTACCACCATGTTTTTCGTAATAAGCATGTGCCATTTGCATGTGTTTCTTTTTGAAAAAGAATGTATCCTTTTTGTTGAGGAAATTATCACCCAGGAATTTACCGGATGCGTAACCTGCAATATTGCCCGCGACAGCAGCCAGAGTTACGGTAACCAACAAGAGCATGATGTTTACATCAAGGTCATTTGTCGCGCAAAGAAGTCCGGCTGTGAACAACAGAGGATCACCCGGAAAGATGAATCCGAAAAAGATACCGGTCTCAATGAAGATGATAACCAGCAGAAAAGTTAAGCCTCCATAGGCCAATAGCTTTTCAGAGTCAGAAAGAATTGCGAATATTTCTTGCCATGAATCCATAGTGAAATTAATTAAGTGCTTGTGTTTTGTTTATGTCGGCCTCGTCAGTTCCAATCTGCTTTTCGTTTGATTTAGTCTTGAATGCCAGCGATGCCATGATGCTGACCAGCAGTATGCTTATGACAGTAATTAGTGTAATGCTGATAGGAATTTTATAGAAATCGCTCAAGAGCATTTTAGAACCAATGAACAGCAGGATGAGGGCAAGACCTATATTGAGGAAACGGAATAGGTTAAGCAATCCCGAGAGTGCGAAGTATAAAGATCGAAGTCCCAGTATGGCGAAAATATTGGAGGTATAGACCAGGAAGGTGTCCTGGGTAATGGCCAGGATGGCTGGGATGCTGTCAACAGCAAATATCAGATCGGTAATTTCAATAAAGATCAATACGATGAACAAAGGAGTGGCGGCGATCAGACCATTAGGAAGTCGTGTGAAAAACTTATCACCTGCATATTCGGATGTGACCGGGATGAATCGTTTCACCAGCCGGATGATTATGTTCTTTTCCGGTTCAATAGGTTTCTGTTTCTGGAACAGCATTTTGAGCCCCGAGATAAAGATTATTCCTCCAAAAACATAGATGATCCAGTGAAACTGGTTGAGTAGAGCTACGCCTGCAAAGATGAAAATGACGCGCATCACGATCGCGCTTATTATACCCCAGAAGAGAACTTTATGTTGGTATTGCTCCGGAACGCGGAAATAGGAAAATACGAGCAGAAATACAAAAAGATTATCGACACTAAGGGAAAGCTCTACAAGGTAGCCCGTCAGAAATTCTATGGATTTTTCCGGGCCTTTCCAAAAGTAGATAATGACGTTAAAAAGAAAAGCCATACCCATCCAAACCATCGTCCACACCAGACTTTCCTTGAAACTGACCTTATGTGACTTGCGGTGGAACACACCCAGATCAAGTGCCAGCATGATCAAAACAAAAACATTAAACAAAATCCAAAATAAGGGCTCAGTTCCCATAGTGCTGATTATATAATTTAGAGTATATCGTTTTATTCAGGTTTCTGTTGGAATGTGCAAGTAGTGAACCGGATGATATTCTCGCCATACTAAATGCAAATATAGTATTAATATTATTAATGATAGTAATGCTATCACGAAAAATATTTATACTTTTGTTAGCCACGCATCATAACCTACCCATTTTTATATGGACCTTGCTTTACAGATACGCATGAATGAGAACCTATATCTCCGGAATCCTGAGGAGACAGAGTTGGGCAGGCGTATTATCAGACATAGCATCCTGATGATCCTTGATCTGGGCTTTGAGGCATTTACATTCAAAAAGCTGGCGGTAGAAATTGGCAGTACGGAGGCGAGTACGTACAGATATTTCGAGAACAAACACAGACTATTACTATATATCGTTTCCTGGTACTGGAGCTGGCTTGAATACAAGATCACGGTCCACACCAATAACATTGAGGATCCAATGGAGCGTCTGAAAAAAGTGATCCTTATTCTGGGCACTTATGTGGAGGATGATATCAATACCCCACATGTTGATGAGGATCAGTTGTTCAAGGTGGTGATGGTTGAGGGAGCCAAAGCCTTCCTGACCAGGCATGTGGATGCAGATTACAAACAGAAGATTTTCAAGCCTTACAAAAGTCTTTGCGACCGCATATCAGCAATCATCTGTGAATGTAATCCTGAATATGCCTATGCCCGCTCCTTGAGCAGCACCTTGGTCGAGACAGCAAATTTCCAGAATTTTTTCAAACGCAATCTTCCATCACTAACCGATTTCGATAAAGATCACGGTGATGCTGAGGTAGTGAAATACCTGGAACAATTGGTTTTCTCAGCAATATCTAAATGATAGTGAAGATTGATTTCATCCTTTAATTTATGCAGGAAGTCATTTGGCTTGTTTTTTAACGCAAAGAAGCAAAGAGCATTCTAATTCATCTTTTTCTTTTTAAAGAAATGTGAATTACTGCTCGTCTTTTAGCAAAGAAGCAACGAACAGTAGAAAAGTCTTTGCTATATCTTTGCTTCTTCGCGTTAAAACTTTTCCGCTCCCCCGCTCTTTCGCTCTCCGCTCCCCTATTAAATAGGTATCGAAAAACCCAAATTTCTCTGTTTGTTCATAAAGTAAAAAGGTATATCTTTGCACCGCTTTTAAGAAAGCCAATCAGATTGCCCATGAAAATTACCGTAAATTCCTTGTTTTCAGCTTCTTACAAATCAATCTTTGCGCTTTTACTGACCTTCGGTTTAGGCCTTGGAAACGTCAATGCAAGCGAGACAGGACACGCTTCAGAAAGCGTTGCTGCAGCGCATGACAGTCTTGGAGCTGAGGCTCACGCCGACGAGCATGTCAAAGAAGGATTCAACGCAGGTGATATGATCATGCACCACGTTACGGATTCTTACGATTGGCATATCATGGATTTTGGTGGTCATGCTATCTCAATTCCACTTCCTGTCATCGTTAAATCTGAAGGACAGGGCTGGGAAGTTTTCTCTACCTCACGTTTCGAACACGGACACGCTTCCTACAACGGCTATACCCTTGATCACGGCCATCTTTTAAGAGAAGACGGTGCTGAATTCTGGGATTTGAGTATCACCAAGAACACAGCAGCTATGATGCTCAGTATGATCATCATTTGTATATTATTTATCTCTGTTGCCAACGCTTACAAGAAAAGAACCGGTCTTGCTCCGAAAGGACTTCAAAGCTTTATTGAGCCGCTTATCCTTTTTGTTAGAGACGATATTGCCAAATCGAGCATCGGTCCTAAATACGAACGTTACATGCCTTTCCTGCTGAGCGTTTTCTTTTTTATCTGGATCAACAACCTCTTAGGTCTGGTTCCGTTTTTCCCGGGAGGGGTAAACGTTACAGGATCTGTAGCGGTATGTCTGGTACTGGCACTCTTCACCTTTGCTATCACCATCTTCAGCGGTAATAAAAGCTATTGGATGCATATCGTTAACACACCCGGTGTTCCGTGGTGGTTAAAGTTCCCTGTACCTTTGATGCCTATTGTTGAGATCCTTGGATTCTTCTCTAAGCCTTTCGTATTGATGGTCCGACTATTTGCCAACATCACGGCAGGTCACATCATCGTACTTGGTTTCTTCTCTCTGATCTTCATCTTTGGAGATATGAGTGCAGGAGCAGGTTTGGGAGTATCTGTATTCAGTTTGATATTTACCATCTTCATGACTATTCTGGAATTGCTGGTAGCATTCCTGCAGGCATATGTATTCACCCTTCTTTCGGCGATCTATTTCGGTATGGCGATAGAAGAACATCACCATGATCACGCTCATAATGATCATGACCACGGGAAACACGAAAGTGACCCACATGTTATTTAGTATTTTTAAATTAACCTTAATATATCAATCAAATGATGTTATCAATTCTATTAGACGCAGCTATGGCTTACATGGGTGCAGGTATTGGCGCAGGTATCGCAGCTCTTGGAGCTGGTGTAGGTATCGGTCGTATCGGAGCTAGTGCATTGGAATCTATCGCTCGTCAGCCTGAGGCTGTTGGTGATATCCGTTCCAACATGATCGTTTCTGCAGCACTTATTGAAGGTGCCGCATTCTTTGCGATCGTACTTTGTCTTCTGATCGTTCTTCTTAAGTAGTCGAAAGATCATTCAACTTCTTCTCTGCGATTGGCAGAGAAGAAGTTTTTATTCAAACAAAATTCATCAACATAAATAATATAACATGGAACTCGTAAAACCCGGTATTGGACTCATCTTCTGGATGACCATATCATTTGGAATCGTTTTGTTCCTGCTTGCCAAGTTTGCCTGGAAGCCGATCATGGCTGCTCTTAGAGAGCGCGAAGATTCGATCACCCATGCTTTGGGCGCTGCTAAACAAGCTCGCGAAGAAATGGCTGCTTTGAATAACGACAACCAACGTCTTATCAATGAGGCTAAGGGACAACGTGATCAGCTTCTGAAAGAAGCCAGAGAAGCAAAAGATCAGATCATCAACGAAGCTAAGACACAAGCTACCGTGGAAGCCGACAGACTTATTGCTATTGGTCGTGAAGCGATCGAGAACCAAAAGATGGCTGCTATCACAGAACTTCAGAATCAGGTGGCAGCAATGTCTATCGAGATCGCTGAGCGTATCCTTCGTTCTGAACTGGCGAATGATGAAAAGCAAAAAGCTTTAATGACTGAGCTTCTGAAAGAAGTGAACAACAACTAAAAAACAGGGCCCCAATGCTCGGAACAAAATTAGCTAAACGGTATTCCAAATCCCTTATCGATCTGGCGACAGAGAAGAATGTTCTTCCTGCCATCGCAGCCGATATGGAGTTGATCATGAATACCGTGGATGAAAACAGGGATCTTGGCAATATGCTGCGCAACCCGCTTATCCATGCAGATAAAAAAGCAGAGATCCTTCGCCAGATCTTCAGTGCTAAGGTAAATGACATGACCATGTCCTTTATCGATATCATTGCACGTAAGCGTCGTGAAAGCAACCTTCCTGCAATTGCAAAGGAAGTCGTTGATCAATACAGAACCATCCGCGGATATACTCAGGCTATCCTGACATCGGCAGTTGGAATTGATGAAACACTTCGCAAGCAGATCATCGATATCGTTAAGAACGAAACTAAATCTGAAGTAGAACTGATTGAGAAGATCAATCCGGATCTGATAGGTGGTTTCATATTACGTTTCGACGATAATCAATATGATACTACGGTGAGCCGCAGCTTGCGTTCTCTTCGTCGTAATTTCAGTAAGAATCTTTACATAGGAAAAATTAAAAATAAATAATCATGGCAGAAGTTAGGCCCGATGAGGTTTCAGCAATTCTCCGTCAACAATTAGCCGGTTTTAAAACTGAAGTTGAACTTGAAGAAATAGGTACAGTACTCCAGGTGGGTGATGGTATCGCTCGTATTTACGGACTTACTAAAGTACAGTCAGGTGAGCTTATCGAATTCGAGAATGGCCTTAGAGGGATCGTTCTTAACCTTGAAGAAGATAACGTTGGTGCAGTACTTTTGGGTGCTTCAAACGATATCAAAGAAGGTGATGTAGTTCGTCGTACCGGTAAGATCGCTTCTGTTAATGTAGGTGAAGGTATGCTTGGCCGTGTTGTGGATACCTTGGGTAACCCGATCGACGGTAAAGGTCCTATACAAGGTCAGACGTATGAGATGCCATTGGAGCGTAAAGCACCGGGTGTTATCTACCGTCAGCCTGTTACCGAGCCTCTTCAGACAGGTATCAAAGCTATCGATGCAATGATTCCTATCGGTCGTGGTCAGCGTGAGTTGATCATTGGTGACCGTCAGACAGGTAAGACTGCCGTGGCGATCGACACGATCATCAACCAAAAAGAATTCTACGATAAAGGCGAGACTGTTTTCTGTATCTATGTTGCTATAGCACAGAAAGGTTCTACCATTGCACAGATCGTTAAAGTACTTGAAGAATCAGGTGCTATGGCATATACCGTTGTTGTTGCAGCTACTGCATCCGAGCCTGCTCCTATGCAGTTCTATGCTCCGATGACAGGTGCATCAATAGGTGAGTTTTTCCGTGATACAGGTCGTCCTGCATTGGTTGTTTATGATGATTTGTCTAAGCAGGCCGTTGCATATCGTGAAGTATCTCTTCTTCTTCGTCGTCCGCCGGGACGTGAGGCGTATCCGGGTGATGTATTCTATCTGCACAGTCGTTTGCTTGAAAGAGCAGCTAAGATCATCAACAACGATCTTATCGCATCGCAGATGAATGATCTTCCTGAGACATTAAAAGGTCTTGTAAAAGGTGGAGGTTCATTGACCGCTCTTCCTATTATCGAGACACAAGAAGGTGACGTATCCGCATATATCCCGACTAACGTAATTTCGATTACCGATGGTCAGATCTTCCTTGAGGCTAACTTGTTTAACGCAGGTGTTCGTCCGGCGATCAACGTAGGTATCTCGGTATCTCGTGTCGGTGGTAATGCTCAGATCAAGTCGATGAAGAAAGTAGCAGGAACCTTGAAGTTGGATCAGGCTCAGTATCGTGAACTGGAGGCATTCTCTAAGTTCGGATCTGATTTGGATGCTGCAACTAAGGCAGTACTTGACAAAGGTTCACGTAACGTGGAGATCCTGAAGCAAGCACAGTTTTCACCGGTATCGGTTGAGAAGCAAGTTGCTATCATTTATCTTGGTACCAAAGGTTTGTTGAGAGATGTGCCTGTGAAAATGGTAAGAGAATTTGAAAGCACTTTCCTTACCTTGATGGAAGCACAGCACAAATCAACACTTGACAATATCCGTGCAGGTAAGCTGAGCGACGAAGATGTGCAGGTGTTGGAAAGCGTTGCAAAAGATGTTGCTATTAAGTACAAACAAAACTAATCTTCCTTCGGGAAATTAATCATACAAGGAAGAGGATCTCGGTCCTCTTCCACACAAACAAACAGCGTAAACAATGGCGTCATTAAAAGAAGTCCGCGGTAGGATCGTCTCTGTTTCATCAACACAGCAGATCACCAAAGCCATGAAAATGGTTTCGGCAGCTAAGTTGCGTCGTGCTACAGATGCTATCGTTCAGATGCGTCCTTATGCAGAGAAGCTTCGCGAGGTATTGTCGAACTTAAGCGGTTCTGTTGAAAGCAGCGAAGGTGGAGTTTACAGTGATGTAAGACCGGCTAAGAAGATCCTTATCATCGCCATCACATCCAACCGTGGACTGTGCGGGGCATTCAATGCGAATATCATCCGTACCATCAATAAGTTGCTCGCTGATAAATACAATGCGCAATATCTTGCAGGCAATGTAAAGGTCTTGAGTATAGGACGTAAGGCAGCCGAATATTTTTCAAAGAACAGTGAGCTGAGTGTTGGAAATCGTAATACGCTTTTTGCAGATCTTACTTTTGCGAATACCGAGGTTGTTGCTGAAGAAGTAATGAAAGCATTCCGTGAAGGCGAGTATGACAGGGTTGAATTGGTGTATAACCAGTTTAAGAATGCCGTAGTACAGATCTTGCAGGTAGAGCAGTTGCTTCCGGTAGCTCAAGCTAAGAAAGAAGCAAAGACGCTGGCAGCAGATTATATCTTCGAACCTTCGAAAGAAGAGATCGTATTGGAATTGATTCCGAAAAGTGTAAAGATCCAGTTGTACAAAGCTATTTTAGATTCGCACGCATCCGAGCATGGGGCTCGTATGACCGCGATGAGCAAAGCAACCGACAACGCACAGGAATTGATCAAAGCACTTAAGTTAAAGTACAACAAAGCTCGTCAGGCAGCGATCACCAAAGAGATCCTCGAGATCGTGGGTGGGGCGGAAGCGCTTAACGGCTAAGCTTAGCTAGAAGCACGCGTAGGGTTAACCGGCAGGTTAACCCTTGCTAGCATAAGTAGAAAGTGTAAGGTTAACCGGCAGGTTAACCCATGCCAGCATAAGCAGAAAGTGTTAGTTTAACCGGCAGGTTAACCCATGCTAGCAAAAGTAGAAAGTGTTAGGTTAACCGGCAGGTTAACCCATGCTAGCCTAAGCAGAAAACAAAGAAAGCCCTTTCCGTTTGGAAGGGGCTTTTTGCTTTTGGAAGCTTTTCCTATGAAACCGCAAAGGCCCAAAGTTTTTCGCAAAGTCGCAAATGGCCTCTCTGCGTCATCATACTTTAGAATTTAGCATTAATTATTTATCATTTTTTTCTCCAGTCCCGTAGGGACTAAATATTTATAGCAGAAATGAGGGCGTATTGTTTTTATCGTGCCGTTAGGTACGAGACATTTTTCTCTGCGTCCTCACACTTAATCATTAGGTGTTAGATGTTCTTTTTTGTGTTTTTTGTTAGATGTTTTTTTTCACTCCTAACACTGTCCCCAACTTCGTTGGGGACCACTCCTAACACTCTTTTATTGATCAGTAGGTGTTAGATGTTGTTTTGGCTTCCAGTTCCAACAAATCCAGCTACTTATGAGATAATATCAAAAATTTGATTTAATTTTAGGATAGCTTGGGACCGAGGGGATAACACACGCATACTTCCGGAGATGAAAAAATTTATTCTTCTTTTTAGCCTGATGCTTGGCTTGCAGCATTTCTCTGTTGCGCAAAACAATACTGTTGATTCTCTTCTGGCAAAACTGAAAAACGCTGCCGAGGATACCAACAAAGTAAATTTACTGAATGTACTTTCGTATGAATTATTGTACAGCAATGTTGATACAACTCTCTACTTTGCTAAACTTTCAAAAAATCTTTCTGAGAAGCTGAATTATTCCAGGGGCTTGGCTTCAGCTTACCTGCGTTTAGGCCAGGCGTATAATAACAAAGGAAGCTATGAGCAGAGTCATCAAGCTTTATCAAAAGGGCTTGCCATAAGCACCGACAGGTTAACAACGGCAAAGATCTATGTCAACATAGGGATCAATCATTATGAGATGAGCAATTATCCCGAAGCATTGGAAAATTATTTAAAGGGGCTAAAGATCTTTGAAGAAGCGGGGGATAAAAAAGCAATTGGCAGCGTCAATCATAACATTGCAAATATTTATTCGGATATGCGCAAGTATGACGAAGCACTGAAATATCATCTTGATGCTCTTGAAATTCGCAAAGCAAACGGAGATAAAAGAGGCATTGCCAATTCGAGCCTGGGTATTGGAATTATATATTTCGAACAGGGCAATTATACCGAGTCGCTTAGAAGTTATTCTGAAGCTATGAAGTTGTATGAAGAACTGGGAGATAAAATCGAGATCGCCTTGGCTCTTCATCATATCGGGGTAGTTTTCAAGAACCAGCAGAAATATGAGGAGGCATTAAAAAATTATTTTGAGGCATTAAAAATTCAAGAGGAGGTGGGTGATAAAGAAGGCATTGCCATTTCGTATAATAGCATTGGAGTTGCATACGTGGAAGCCGGCAAAGCCAGTCAGGCCATGGAATGGCTTTTAAAGAGTTTGCAACTTGCCAAGGAGATTGGAATCAAAGCGACCATACAAGATGCTTACCTGAGTCTTTCAGCAGCCGACAGCGTATTGGGAAACTATAAAGATGCGTATGAACATTATAAGATGTACATCATATACCGCGACAGTATTGCCAATAAAGTAAACACAGAGAAAATAGTACAGCAGAAAATGCAGTATGATTTTGACAAAAAAGAAACGCTGGCAAAAGCTGAACAAGCTGTGATACAAAAAGAATTGCATTGGCAAAAGCGGATAAAAAACGTCTTAATAGCAGGCCTTGTTGTGGTGTTTCTTTTCGCATTATTATTCCTGTTTCAGCGTAACAGAATAAACAAAGAAAAAAAGCGAAGCGATGAATTGCTGCTCAATATTCTTCCGGATGAAGTGGCGAATGAAATAAAAGCCAGCGGCAGTTCCAAGCCAAAAACTTTTAGTATGGT
>JBBKWX010000010.1:0-9732 GCA_037969175.1 Bacteroidia bacterium
GATACAATTTTCGAAATTTTAAGCATCCTGAGGAAGCTATGAAGTGGCTGCAAAGATAATATCCATTTGTTCTACAGCTTCCTTACTACGCTTTACCCAACTGTTTAAGCATTTTTAAATGCTGCACAATTGCACTGGTAAAAGAGGGTGCAACATTATAAGGTATACCATGAGCTTTGGTCAATTCTTCTACAATAGGAGCAAGCTTTTTATAATGTACATGGCAAATATTGGAAAACAAATGATGCTCGATCTGAAAGTTTAATCCCCCAATAAACCAGGTAAGAAATTTGTTTTTGGGAGCGAAGTTCGTTGTGTTTGCTACTTCATGAATAGCCCATGAATTCTCCATTTGCATTTTACCATTATTCTCAACAGGCATTGCATAATCAGAATTTGAGATCACATGAGCTGGTTGGAAGATCAGTGATAAAGCAAGTCCGGCAACAGCATGCATAACCAGAAATCCTGCTATCACATATTGCCATGAAAAACCTGAAAACAAAATTGGCAATACAAGAATGTTTGTGAAGTAAGCAAGCTTGACCAAAGTCACACGTGTCAATGCCTGAAATAAGGTAACCTTGTGTTTTACTAACAGGTCATGCTTATGGTATCTGATCACTTGCAAATAATCTTTTACTGTCATCCAGTACAAGGTTTGAATGGTATAGAAAAAGATAGCATAGATATGCTGAAACCGATGAAACCAATAGTGTTTTTGATTTGGTGAAAACCTAAGTAAAAGTGTTGAATCAATATCTTCATCCAATCCCTCAACATTTGTATAGGTATGGTGCAAAAGGTTATGCTGAATTTTCCAGGTGACAGAATACCCACCAATGACTTCAAGTATTTTACCAAGGGTACTATTCACCGTTTTATTGCCTGAAAAAGAGCCATGGTTTGCATCGTGCATCACCGAACAACCAATTCCAACTTTACCCCAACCCATCAGAAACCAACAAAGGAAAAACCAAAGGACATGGGCCGAAGCTATACCCGTAACTATCAGAAAATAGGGAACCACAAATAAAGAGATCATTAAAAAAGCTTTGATCCACATTTCTGTATTTCCGTATGGAGAGATCTTATTGGTCTCAAAATATGAATTCACAGCAGTGATAACAGATTCGTAATAACTGTTTTCGCCACGAGGAGCAAATCGTACAATGTTTAATTTTCCCATTGGGGTTTTAAGTTATTTAAGAAAGGGGGTCAGTCAATCTGAGGAATGATAATCTATTCCAATATAATTCAATTACAACACTTCAAGGAGATACCGGGCATTATTAGCATCTCTTCATCTCAACGTATTGAGTAAACTTATCAAATAAGAAAATAGCTGAAAATCAGGAATAATCGATACTTGGTGGGATAACTCTAAACAAAGATACAAAATTGATACAGATTGTATGCATCCTGGCTCCAATTCATATATTCATGATACTCATAATCTTAGGCACTAAAGTCATAAGTGAGCGGATTATTTACATCTAGTTATCAGCACATTAGAATATTATCACAAGCAGAATTAACAAGCTATTGAAGATTAAATTACTTTTGGTATTCAAATACACATTTGAATACTTGTTAATCAATATTTGCTATGGCCAAAGTTGAGTTACTCTTGCGTTTTGAATTTGAAAAACTTGAAAATGCATCTTTCCTGTTAAAAGCGTTGGTACACCCGACAAGACTTGCTGTCATTGATCTCCTGGATCAAAACCAAGAGATGAATGTTGGAGAACTGGCCGACTTTTTAGACGTGAGCCATGCACTCATCTCACATCATCTGATTGATATGCGTAATAAAGATATTCTTAAGACGCGCCGGGAAGGTCAATTGATTTATTATAGCATTAAAAATGAAGCCGTCCTTAGTTTACTTAAATGTGTCTCCAAATTATAGATCATAACATGAAAAAAATTCTATTAACGTTGATCATCACTGGTTTTGTTCAACCGATTCTTGCCCAAAACCTCATTTCTATTCCTGACACATTGAGTGGTGCCAACATCGATCTTAACATCGCTGACAGCACGCATCAATTTTACACAGGAATCAACACCAACACGATAGCATACAACGGTGGCTATTTGGGCCCTACTATCATTTTAGAAAAAGGACAAAATGTAACATTGAATGTAAATAATCAGCTTGCAGATACGACTACAACGCACTGGCATGGCTTACATGTAGCTCCCATGAATGACGGAGGACCGCATAGCATGATCATGGCGGGCGACACATGGAGACCATCGTTTACAGTTATGGATAATGCAGCAACATATTGGTATCATCCTCATTTGCATGGACGAACCATGGAACAGGTTCTGAAAGGAGCTGCGGGTTTGATCATAGTGCGTGATGCAACAGAAGCAAGCCTGAATCTACCCAGAACATACGGGGTAGATGACTTACCTCTGATCTGTCAATTTCAGACCATCGATCCAAATACCAAACAGATCATCATGGATGATGAATTTGATAATGTCACTATGGTAAACGGAACCATTAATCCAATGGTGAATATTCCGGCTCAACTTGTCAGGCTGCGATTGTTAAATGCAAGCAGTCATCGCGTTCTGCAATTTGGATTCAATGATGGCAGAACTTTTCATCAGATAACGAGTGATGCAGGATTGCTGGACGCACCGGTTTCACTTACACGAATACGCTTGGGCAGTGGTGAACGAGCTGAGATCCTGGTGGATTTTAGCGGACAAACAGGGAGCACTTTTTTCATAAAACAATTCGGGAATGAACTACCGGCAGGTTTTCCGGGCGGAGCTCCAATGATGGGAAATCCTATAGGCCCGCTTGATAATATCGCTTTCAACTTTTTGCAGATAAATGTTGTGGCGCCAACGGCAAATCCTGTAACCGGAATTCCAACAACGTTGACCTCAAACATCCCATGGAGCAATACAGGGTCCACTGCAATGAATTTTCTTATCCAGGGCCAACCGATGAACAGCATGACAAATTTTGTGATAAATGGAGTTCAGTATGATCATAACGTAATCAACTTTACAAAAACCATGGATGATGTAATGGTCTGGAATATTACGAATCAAAGTATGATGGCGCATCCATTTCATATTCATGGAAATCACTTTTTTATTCAAAGTATCAATGGTGCTACGCCTGCAGCAAATCTCAGAGGAAGAAAAGATGTAGTATTACTTTCTCCACAAGGAGGAACTGCAACGTTGATCACGAAATATGAAGACTTTGCGGACCCTATGATGCCTTACATGTATCATTGCCATATCCTGAGCCACGAAGACAAAGGGATGATGGGACAATTTATTATCAACCCCAATGTTTCCGGCATTGAAAACAATGCTGATGATCTATCTGCAACTCGAATTTTTCCAAATCCGGGAACAGGAATTTTTAACATAAGATCTGAGCATAAAAAAATTAGCACGATCCGGGTTTATGATTATACAGGAAAAGAAATATTAAGATCAATTGACGTACTTCCAACTGCTGCGATTGACCTGTCAAACCAAAGAGATGGTTTATACTTTGTTAAAATATATAATGAAGATAAAATTGAAATCCTTAAGTTTATTAAGACCGGGAATTGAATGAATATGATGCAATAAATTTTATTTAATAAGCAGAATAAAAAGATCGATGAGAAATACATCGATTTTTTTTTGCAATAGTTGCAGGATGAAGATGTAAGATTCGAGGTGGTTTTAGTTTAACCCGGCCGGTAACAGCGGGTATAAACTAACATAAATAAACCTGCCACCGAATGATATCACTATTACCTTTCCATACCAAGTCCGTAAGCTTGCTGGGGGGCGTACTTTGCGTTTTCCTAACACAATTATGCATAGCTCAAAACGAAGTCGCTGTTTCGCAGACGGAGACTGTTGAAAGCGGGCCTCAAACAGCGATTTTAGTCATTGATGCTACGAAAGAGCAAAAAGAGCCCGAATCGAGAGATGTAAGATTCAATGAAAAATTGGAGGTAAATCAGATTCAAGTAGCCGGTCTGCCTGCTACTTTACCTGAATTGTATGCGGTAAAAGATTACTCAGCTTACATTTCAGATACCTCCACCCCTTCTCAGCAAATAGCCTATCAATCCTTTCTAGTCAGTACAGACCTGCTTCGCAAAGATCCACTTGATAAGAAGCAACGCGCACTGCAAGCACGATCCTTAATGCAATTGGGGAAAACGGGGCTAGCTTCCGAGGTAATGCATTTTACCCAATTTGATGATACTACTGACGGAGAGCTGACTTACTTCTTGTCGGCATACAGAGCTATGGAAGGAAATGTTACGGATGCCGCTTTGTTGATGAGAAAAGCAATGCAACTGGATCCTACTATAACACTCGACAGGATGGCCGGTGATCCCGACTTTCAGAATATGCGTTCGAGCAAGGAATATGTTTCCTTTTTTGTACATAATTTGGATCCTGAAGAACTCCGGATCAACAATTGGAGATCTGACCTGAGTTGTATGGCATCGCAAGTTGTAGCCATACACACAAATTTATTTGAGAAGGTTAACAAAGAAACCTGGGAAAGGGAAATTGCAAAGTTGGATACGGATATCCCGGACCTGAATAATTATACCATTGCCATGGAATTCACAAGGATAATTGCAATGGCAAATGATCCAAACACTTTTCTTTTTCCACCAATCAATGGCCCATATAAATTCAATCAATTACCTGTGATGTTTTATCCATTCGATGATGGCATCTATATCCGTTCAGCATCTCCAAAATATGCGGAAGTAGTAGGTGGAAAAGTTGTCGAAATTGGCGGTGTAAAAACTCAGGATGCACTGAAGCGGATTCAACAATATATTCCTCACCAAAATGAGCAGACGCTGAAGTGGATGACTCCTATCCTGCTTGCCATCCCGGAATATTTATATGGAGCCGGACTAGCAGATAATATGGTTCAGATTCCTATGAAAGTAGTTGATACTACGAATGCGCTTGTCACTGTTTATTTTAATGCACAAAGATTATACATGGATCTGCTGCTTACAAGAACGGATCATCCTACATGGCCCAGTGCTCGCAGAAAAGGACAGGCTCCACTCTATCAAAAAAATCCAAATGATCCCTGGTGGTTTGAATATAATCCCGAGAAGAATATTGTCTATATGCAATATAATTTCCTGATGGATAAACAGGATCAAAGTACACGGAATTATATTGATCAATTAATACAGACCATTGAAAATAAAAAAGCAGATGCATTGATCATAGATGTAAGGCAAAATAATATGCTGAATGAAACTGCTTCTAACTCATTATTGGTTGATGCAATAAAAAGAACATCATTGGGCGCAAATGGAAAAGTTATCATCCTGCAAAGTCACATGACATCCGGACCGGCATCCAATCTAATGGCAAAACCATCCGACTGTTCAAGCTTTGTTTATGCAGGCGATAAGAATACCGGTGGTGCGGCCTTCAACAGAAAAGATGCAAGTATCTTTTTACCTAATAGCCAACTTTTGCTCTCCGTTACTTCTGAATCGTTCAAATCACAATTTGATTATGATATTAACAGTCAAAAAGAAACAACTATAAAAGCCGGCTTGACTTTCGATCAATACAGAAACAATCAGGATCCTTTGTTGGATGCGGTTTACAGATATCTGGGGAAATGATTTTCTGCTATTGGAATTGCTTCATACCTACTTTTCTGCAAGAAGAATCTGTGCTAATTTAACCGCGGAGGCGCAGAGTCTCTGCGCCTCTGCGGTTAAAAAAAAGGACGGTCAAAAAAACAAAGACTATTCTTGAAACTACTCTGATCATTCAACATCAAAAAATTCCATGGAGATATGATCCGCAATCAGCTTGCCTTTGTCGGTCAATACCAAATGCTCCTTCAAATTAAGAACTGTTCCATCCTGAATATCACTCTCCGCTTGTAAGAGCAATTCATCCAATCTATGCTGTCCAAAATCCTTTAGAACTTTAGCTAAGGAAATTCCTTTTTTGGTTCTTAAGGCGGTCAAAACATATTCATTGAATCGGCTTGCAAGAGTTAACTCCTCCTCCTCCCAATCTCCTTTTCCAGCATTCCATCCTTTTACATACACAGGATTATTTTTGATATTCCACCAACGTTTTGCTGTATCAAATCCATGCGCACTCGGACCGATTCCTAGAAAAGGCACGCCGCTCCAGTAAGCAGAGTTATGCCGGGAATACATCTTGTCCTTTGCAAAATTACTGATCTCATAATCTTCGTAACCGGCCTTGCGCAACATCTCCAATAAAAGCCGGTGTTGTTCAATTGCTTTTTCTTCATCCACCGGCTTTGCCTTTCCATTTTTGATCCAGGATGACAAGACCGTTCCTTCTTCTATGGTTAAACAATAGGCAGAAATATGTTGCACATTCAGATCGATAGCTTTCTGCAAATTCATTTCCCATTCGCGAATTCCAAGATCAGGTAATGCATAAATCAGATCGATGCTGATATTGCTGAAACCAGCATCACGAGCAAGTTTTACGCATAGATCGGCTTCATCGCTAGTGTGGGCACGATTCATATATTTCAGATCTGAATCTCTGAAGGATTGGATCCCAATACTTAATCTGTTTATGCCGGTCTCAAATAATTCCTGCAATTTTTCAGCAGTAAGATCATCGGGATTGGCCTCGAGCGTGATCTCTGCATCGCTGCTCACATCAAAAAGCCGGCGGGTTAAATTCAGCAGAGAGTTCAATTCAGCTGCATCGAGTAAACTCGGCGTACCGCCTCCAAAATAGATGGTATCTATCTCTTTGTACTTCCAATCTTTCGCACGAAATTCAAGCTCCTTCATCATGGCTTTTATCATTTCTGTTCTGCCTTTATTAAGGGTAGAAAAATGAAAATCACAATAATGACAAGCTTGTTTACAAAATGGAATATGGAAGTAGATACCGCTCAAAACTATGCAACATGATCTTTCAAAATAATTCTGAAAACCGTGCCTTTATTTAACTCACTGCTTTTAACAAAGATGGATCCGTTGTGGTATTCTTCGATGATCCGTTTACTTAGCGAGAGTCCGAGTCCCCATCCGCGGGTCTTAGTTGTAAAGCCCGGTTTGAAAATATTTTTGTAAATAGATTTACTCATGCCTTTAACCGAGTCACTGATATCGATAACAGCAGTATTTTTTACCTCCGTTACACAGATATGAATTGTACCTGCCCCACTCATTGCATCTATAGCATTCTTCAATAAATTCTCAATTACCCATTCAAACAAAGGCGGGTTGAGCGGAACCATGACTGCTTCTCCGGTCTTATTTTCAACGGTGATGCTCACCTTTGCAGATGTCCTTGTTCGGATATAATCGGCGATATGATTGAGAACAAAAATAAGATCCTCTTCTTTTAATACCGGAGCCGAACCAATTTTGGAAAATCGTTCGGTGATGGTATTTAATCTGTCTATGTCTTTACTGATCTCCGTGATATATTCGGGATCGGTACCTTTCATCCTCAAATATTCCATCCAAGCCATCAGGGATGAAAGCGGCGTCCCCAGCTGATGCGCGGTTTCCTTAGCCATCCCAACCCATACCTGATTTTGTTCTGCTTTTCGCGAGGTGCTAAAAGCGAGATAAGAAACCAATAAAAAAAGTGCGATCACTCCCAATTGAAAATAAGGATAGACACGAAGCTGTTTTAGAAGCAAACTATCTTCATAATAAATAAAATTGCTTTGTCCGTTTAAGAGCTGAATTTTTATCGGAGGTCTGTCTTTTTTCATTGAGAGCAAACGCTGATCAACATACTCTTCCTTTTCAGCTTTCAGGGAATCCAGATTCCGATGTGATAAAACATTATCTTTTTCATCAGTGAGAATTACAGGAACCGTATTATTATTCTTGATCACATCAAAAACAAAACTGATATCTCCAAAATCCGTGCTTCCTTCTTCTCCAAAATTATCAGGCAGATTGGCAAGTTCTCTGGTACCTTGTGCCCACAGCTCAACCTTCTTTTTTTCTTCTTCCGAAATTCGGTTTACCAGTCTGTTTGTATACCAAAGCGATGCGCCACCAATAATAATGGCAGCTAAGAGTAAAAGAGCTTTCCATCTTTGCTTTTGGCTATAGATATTCATTCTAGCCATTATTCCTTCTTCCTGAATAAATTATTGATGGCATCTCTTCTACTTTCCTTAGTCGTACTCTTTCTAGTCTCATCTTTAGGATCGTTGGTTTCTTTATCCCCATAATCAATACTGATCCCACTTTTGGGTTTAACAGGTTCTGATTTCTTATACAATGTAGTATCCTTTTTGAACAATCCAAATTCCTTGTTCAATACTTCCTTCATATTTTGCTTTTCTGTTTTAATATCCGCCTGGAATTTCGCTTGCTGACCAATTTTATCCCAGGTAAATTTAGGGTCATCTGCTTTTCCTTTCATGGCTATAAAGATCGTAGTCTTTCCTAAACCATCATCCTGAATATCGCCATACTCCGTTTTATTATCTCTTACTTTCTTTCCTAATAATTCAGATAATAATAAACGAATATGATAGTCGGCATCATTATCAAATGAATGTGTTCCGGATGCGGTAAGGTTTAGTGCGCTCGACTTAATTTCCATTTGAGGAATATAGATGAGTTGTTTTTTTATTTCGATCTGATTTTGAAGTTTTGAAAATTTAATATTTCTCAATTCAGAAAGCCGTACAAATCTTGAAAGGGCGAGCATAGGTTCAAAATCAATAAGCTCTCCATTTTCTATGGTCACATTTGCTTTTGTATATACCTTGTCGAGATCCACTTCCAATGAGGGCGACCAAACAGAGGCGAATTGTACATCGGCAGTTATTTTTCCTTTCAGGTTTTTATCCACCATCACTTCCTGTCCAAAATTCTCAAGTTCATAAAACAACTTGCGAATATCCAGAGCCCTGAATTGTGATTCGCAGGAGATCAGCACCGAGCCGGGTTTTGAAGCGTTTATCTCGCCCTGCATTTCAACACTTCCATCCATAGCCATAAACTTAAGCATAGGAGCAGATAACACCTGGTTTTTCAAAAACATCCTGCCCCGAATTTGCTTGGCAGAAAATTTTCTGAACTTCAGATCCGCAACACTGAGTCCGATATCTGCAAAGATGCGGGAAGAAAATTCCAGTTTATAATCTCCGTCAGAAGATCCATCATCTTTGTTTTGCAAGAGCTGATCAAGATCTACTTTGTTGCAAACCAAATTCGCATCGATCTTGGCTGTATGATCCGATGTGATAAAAAACAAGAGCAGATCTTTACATAATCCGGTAAGCATGAAATCGGTTTGTGAGATCCTTCCTTTGAAACCACTTACTTCAAGATCCGCATCCTTCAAGATGATCTTGCCTGTGAAATCTTCAAACTCCAACGGATTATTCTTCAATCTGAATCCGGCATCTGTTACCACCATACTGCCCGATGCCGCGATCTTTCTAAAGGCAGTAAGCCCTTTATCCGGAATCTCTTTTACAAAACCGGAAAAGTTTGCATTGATATCGAGTGCACCATGCATCTCTTTCAGCGTATCTATTGCCAGGAAATTTCGGAGATAATTCAGATCTACTTTTGCTTCTATCCGGAGATCTACAAATGGATTTGCAAAATCTTCTACATTCAGACTACCTCTTACCAATCCCTTACCCAGCTTGCCTTCGTAGGATGTCAATTCCAATCGTTCAGGACTTGAACTATAGCTTCCCTTTAG
>JBBKWX010000011.1:0-6747 GCA_037969175.1 Bacteroidia bacterium
TTTGCTGAAGCCATAAGATTAAATTAAAAAGTAACATCCATTTCCAATTCCTTATCGCCTCTTTTCACTTTTACTTTTGTAGTATCGCCTTTCTTGAAATGAGATAATGCTTTCATATAGCTCATCATATCTCTCACCACATATTCACCCATTTGAATTACAATATCACCGGCAAGCATATTTGCTTTAGAAGCAGGCTTACCTTCGGTCACTCCATCTATCCTCATACCTTCCTCTTCAAACATATAATCAGGAACTACACCCAGCGTAACTTTGAAACGAGGAGTTTCTTCTGAATCTTCATTCTTAGTTTTACTAAACGCAATTCGCGGAGATGAATTTAATTGCTCTGTAACTTGATATGTGTAATTCAAAATATCCTGAATCCCTTCATAATTGATCTTATCCTCATCATCGCTCGGCTTATGATAATCAGAATGTGTTCCACTAAACATATGCAATACCGGAATATCTTTCAGGTAATAGGAAGTATGATCTGAAGGACCGATACCCGACTCAGAAGTCTTGACACGCATACCTTTGATGCTGCATTTAGCAAGGATCTCTTTCCATTGCGGACTAGTTCCCACACCATTCACGCCCAACGCTTTATCAGCATTTTCCAATCTGCCTATCATATCATAATTGATCATGGCAACAACTTTACTCAGATCGATATTTGGATTTCTTGCATTGTATGCTGATCCAAATAATCCTTTTTCTTCACCCGAAAATGCAATAAATAAATAGTTGTATTTTTTTAGTTTCAGTTTTTTAAGCATGCGTGCAAGCTCAATGATACCGGCCACTCCGCTTGCATTGTCATCTGCTCCGTTATGAATTTCCTTCTCATGTCCGCGATGCAATGATCCTTCATCACCAAAACCTAAATGATCATAATGCGCTCCAAAAATAATCGTCTCTCCGGATTTATTATTCTCCATATAACCAATCACATTTCTTCCGGTAGTTTCATTACGGACCAACTCAACTTCAACTGCTACACTGCTTACATCTCCGTCTACCAAAGTCTTTAGGGCGCTACCATTTGCGAAGATCACAGGTATTCCCATGGGGTTGATCTTACTGGATATCTTTGCCGGAGGTTCTTCGTTTTCTTTATTGGTACGAATAAAGATCACTGCTACCGCTCCATGGTTAATCGCTTTCTCTACACGTGTTCCGAGATCGGCATATTCAGCAAACTTTGAATGCGGAGAATCTCCATCGGGCACTCCTATATCGATCAGGAAAATTAAATTATCCCTATCGGGTACATTCTCATAATCATTATGCCCTAAGGATTTCGCTTCTATACCGTATCCTGCACGAAATAAATTTCCTTCTGCTTTGGCAGTTGCAGAATAAGCCAGAGGATAAAAATCTTCTCCGGTTTTGAACTGTTTTCTATTGATCGTTAATGATGTTGATGAACCTGTGCTTATCGATCCGGTAAAAGAAAAATCCTGATAAAAACTTCCATCATCCCCTTTAGGTTTCAGTCCAACTTTACTAAATCTTGATGCAATATAAAATGCAGCTTTTTTTTCTGCAGTCGTACCTGTCTCTCTTCCTTCATACGCATCAGAAGAAAGTTCGCGAATATCGCTTTGCAAACATTTCTTAGTCTTGCTTCCGCTAAATGGAGATAAGACTTGCGCCTGAAGCGGATTTGCAAGGATGAAAATAAATAGAACAAAAAATGTATTTCTTATATTCATAGGATCAAATTAAATCAATCATTAAATTAATAAAACATTTCTGTTTTTATTCGGGCTTTAATTTACGCTTCCACCCAGGATTTAACCTCATCAATAGTTGGAGCAGGAATATCCAGTTTCATTTTTTTTCTTACACCGCACAGATCATTGAATAATTTATTTGGATTTGCAGCTTTCAAATCATCACCTGTTTTAATGCCAAGTTTAGGTAAAGCATATGCATATTCTTTGGGCATACCTAAAGACGCAAAATCAAAAACTTCGATCACGGCGGCTTTTTTCTCCGGGCGCATTTGCGGGAAGAACAGCACATCCTGAATAGAATTACTGTTGGTAAGGATCATACAAAGACGATCGATACCAATACCCAAACCTGCTGTTGGCGGCATTCCATATTCTATCGCACGAAGGAAATCCTCATCAAGAACCATGGCTTCTTCATCACCACGTTTTCCCAGCTCCAACTGCTCTTCAAAACGAGCACGCTGATCGATAGGGTCATTCAACTCAGTGAATGCATTACAGATCTCTTTTCCATTGCATACCGCTTCGAAACGCTCTACCAGACCCGGCTTCGAAGCATGCTTCTTAGCCAGTGGAGACATCTCTACGGGGTAGTCTGTTATGAAAGTTGGCTGTATCAATTTAGGTTCACAGAGCTCACCGAAAATCGCATCGATCAATTTACCGCGACCCATGCTTGCATCTATCGGTACATGTAATTTACGTGCAGTATCCGCCATTTGTTCTTCGGTCATTTCAGAAACATCAACACCGGTAAAATGCTGAATCGCCTCGTACATTGAATAGCGCTTCCAAGGTCTTTGGAAGTTGATGATGTTTTGTCCAACCTGAACTTCCGTTTTTCCATGAAGGGCAAGTGTGATATATTCCACCATCTCCTCCACAGTATCCATCATCCAGTTATAGTCTTTGTATGCAACATACAATTCCATCTGTGTGAATTCCGGATTATGAAAACGACTCATTCCTTCGTTGCGGAAATCTTTTGCGAATTCAAATACACCATCAAACCCGCCCACGATCAGTCTTTTCAGATATAGCTCATTTGCGATACGCAAATAAAGCGGCATGTCGAGTGTGTTGTGATGTGTCTTGAAAGGACGTGCTGCTGCTCCTCCGTAGATGGGCTGCAGGATAGGCGTTTCAACTTCGAGGTAACCCTTGTCGTTCAGAAAATCGCGCATCGCTCTCACCAGCTTGGAGCGCTTCACGAATGTTTCGCGCACATGCGGATTCACGATCAGATCTACATAACGCTGACGGTATCTTTGTTCGGGGTCAGAAAAGGCATCAAATAGCTCACCGTCTTTTTCTTTCACAACAGGCAAAGGTCTGAGTGATTTGCACAGCATTTTGAACGAAGTCACATGAATGCTGATCTCACCCACTTGTGTGGTGAAAACATATCCGGTGATTCCAATGATATCACCTATATCGCTCAGCTTTTTAAAGACGGTGTTGTATAAGGTCTTATCCTCATCCGGGCATAGATCATCCCGTTTCAGATAGATCTGTATCCGGCCTGTAGCATCCTGGATCTCAGCAAAAGATGCATTCCCCATGATCCTGCGGCTCATGATACGACCGGCAATACTGATATTTTTATAATCCAGTTTATCTTGAGCATAATGCTCAAGAATATCCTTTGCAGTAGCATCTACTTTAAATGTTTCTGCCGGATAGGGGTCTATCCCCAGTTCGATCAATTCTTTGAGGGCATTGCGCCTCACCAGCTCCTGTTCGCTTAGCTCTAAGCTCATAATTAAAAATTAAAGCGCAAAGATAAGAATTTAGCATGATGCGTCAGGGGTGTACTTTCTTTGCGTCAGGGGTAAACCCCTGACGCCAAAAGGTGCACCCCTGACGCAATACCTTCTTCCTATTTCACGAGCTCCACCCTGTCTACTCCAAGAGTGACCAGACGCTGTTTGTAAAGCAAGCCCAAAGCTTTTTTGAAATTCTTTTTGCTCATATGTAAATGCTTTTTGATCTCATCAGCTTCGCTTTGATCATGTAGCATCATTACGCCTGCATTGGCTTTCAGATAATCCAGGACAATCTGCGCATTAGGCTCTACATTGCCGTATCCCGGCTTTTCGAGGTTCAGATCCAGCTTACCATCCGGTCTCACTTTTTGCACATAGCCCTTTAAAGTCTGACCATGTTCTATCTCCCGAAAGATCTCATTTGCATACAACATCCCAATACAGTAGTTATTCACCACAGCTTCAACCCCCAGATCAGACCTGCTGTATAAAAGCAAATCAACTTCCTGACCTTGTTCAAAAATTGCGGTATCGCCTTTCAAATGGTCATCAATACGGGTTGTACCATACAATTTGCCCTTTTCTTCATCAAAGAAGAGAAAAATAACTTCAGAATCACCCTCTTCCAGATCTACATCCTGTTCTTCTACAGGAATAAAAAGATCTTCATTCAGACCCCAGTCGGCAAAAGCACCCGCACCTGCAACACCTACTATCTCTAGCAGAGCACACGTGTTTTTTATCAGAGAGGGTCTGGCAAGTGAACAAATAGTTTTACCTTCTTTGTCCTGATAAACAAAAAGATTCAAACTCTCACCCCGTTCAAGGTCTGTTGGGACATCCTTACAAGGCAAAAAGACTTCTTCCTCTTCTTCGGTTTGAAGTATAGCGCCCCTGGCAACCTTTTCTTTGAGTTTTAGCGAGTTGTAATTTCCGATTTCAAGCATAGGTAACAAAGGTAAGCTTTAACATGTATTTATTCCTAATACCTAATTATGCCAAGCTTACCATCGTTAACTAAAAATCAATTACATAGTAACAGCAGTGCTATCTTCATGCATTCCCATCATTTCAGCCGATGGAGGTGGCATAGGAGCCGAAGAATGATCCATTATATAAACCCATTTGCCGTCTTTTTTCATTTTTACATCCGTATACCTTCCTTCCACGTCCATCATACCTCCCGATCCATCCGGAATACTCATTTTCCACATTCCATGTCCAATAACCTTATCTCCGGCAACAATATACTCCATATCAGCCATTTGCATCGTAGCACCCTTCATATGTTCGGTCATCTGCATAAAACCTTGTTTCACATTATCATAACCCTTTACCTGCATCTGATCAGGTGGGTAGTTGACCAGGTCAGGACTGTTCCAGTAACAAGACATAACCGCATCAACATCGCCGCTGTTAAAGGCTGTAACAAATTGCTCATCAAGGGCTTTAGCACCCGTCATCATTGCGTCGGGGCTTTCACCTTGTTGAGCCGGACTACATGCAAATAAGAATGCAGCCAAAATAATCACAATACTAATTCTGTTCGTAGTTTTCATGATTCTATTTTTTTTTGTGAATCCTTAAATTACAAAATGAAAAAGCCGATGTAAATAGCAATAAAGATATTTTTTTGGAATTTGGATAATATAAGCGCTGAAAGGCTTTAATACGCCATAATTTACACTTTCTGCTCAATAATTTTGTTAATTTTGCAGACTTGCAAGAATCATAAGATGAAAGATCTAGTTGCCGCATTTACAAATCAGTTGAAAGAGGCTGTTGAAATTGGGAAAAAATCTACAGTCAAAGCTCATGATGGAGCTATCAAAAATGTGATCATCACAGGTCTGGGAGGATCTGGAATAGGAGGTACACTTTTGACAGAGTTGGCAAAAGATGAATGCCCTGTGCCGATCGTTGTCAACAAAGATTATTTTCTTCCTGCTTTTGCCAATGAAAACACACTCGTTATTGCTTCTTCGTATTCTGGAAATACAGAAGAGACCTTAAGTGCTTTTGAAGATGCCGTATTGAGATCTGCAAAGATCATTTGTATAAGTTCAGGTGGAATTCTTTTGCAGCGTTGTGAAGAATTATCAATTCCATTTATTCGCATTCCGGGTGGTATGCCTCCAAGAGCTTGCCTTGCATATTCGCTGGTACAACTCTTTTTTGTGATGCATAAAGAAGAACTTATTTCAGGAAACTTTCTGGATTCGATCTTAAACTCCATCAGCGAACTTGATGCGAATGAGACAAGTATTATGGCAGATGCCAAAGCTTTAGCTCAAAAACTTATTGGTAAGATCCCCGTGATCTATACATCAGCTCCTATAGAAGGTGTAGCTATCCGATTCAGACAGCAGATCAATGAGAATTCTAAGATGCTTTGCTGGCATCATGTCCTACCGGAGATGAATCACAATGAATTGGTTGGCTGGACAGAAAAACACCACAATCTCGCCGTAGTTATGTTGCGCGATCAGGGTGAATATGAGCGTACATCTACCCGATTCAATATTACTTCTGACATTATCCGGAAATTTGTTCCTGAAGTGATAGAAGTGAATTCTATAGGAAACAATGCTTTAGAGCGAACTTTATATTTGATTCATTTATTGGATTGGGTCTCTGTTTATATTGCAGAGATTCGGGAAATAGATGCTAATGAAGTGAATGTTATCAATCATTTAAAAAACACGCTTGCCGATAGCTAATGTCAGCTGAAAATCTTCAAAAAGTTTTATTCAGAGATCTCGGACTAATAGATTACAAACAAGCCTGGGATCTGCAGGAAGAAATATTTTCGGAGATCATTGCATCAAAAATTGCAAACAGAAATCTTCCTCCCGAAGAACAAAAACATTTACCGCATCAATTATTATTTTGTGAGCATCCTCATGTTTATACATTGGGTAAAAGCGGAACCGAAGATAATCTGCTGAAGAACGCTGAAGAGCTCAAAGAGCTGCATGCTACTTATTACAAGATTAATCGGGGAGGCGATATCACCTATCATGGTCCCGGACAAATTGTTGGTTACCCCATTTTTGATCTGGACCATTTTTTTACCGATATCCATAAATATCTTCGTTACCTTGAAGAAGCTGTGATCCTTACTTTGGCAGATTACGGTATCATCGCCGGAAGATACCCTGGATATACCGGGGTTTGGCTTGATCCGGAGGATGATGAAAAAGCAAGAAAGATTTGCGCCTTAGGTGTCAGATGCA
>JBBKWX010000012.1:0-8748 GCA_037969175.1 Bacteroidia bacterium
GGGCTTTTCTTTAGCGAAAGTCGAAGTTTGAGTTGGGGTTTGGGTTAGAATTTTGGTTTGAGTTTGGTTTTGTTCCGTCCCCATTCAGTGCGATTTAGGGGTTTTCGCCAAAGAGGCACAAAAGCACGGAATTGCACGGAGATTTCTGAGTTCTCCTATGTTTACACCTTGATTGCTTATGCATTTACAAGCCTTCCCGGAACTCGAATACCCGAGAAACGGGTCACATTTGTATTAATCCGGTGGTGTAAATTTTGGTTATTTATTAGTAGTCCATATACTATTTCGAATACCCGTGAAACGGGGACCATATGTATTAATCCGGCGGTGTGAATTTTGGTTATTTATTAGTAGTCCATATGCTATTTCGAATACCCGTGAAACGGGTAACATATGAATAACCCCGGTATGCTTTGCATACCGGGGAGGCAGAAACAAATTACATCCCTGAAGGGGATGTATGTGCGCCAGGGAAATGGAGGGCTTAGTGCTCACATGGGGCGAAGGCGAATGTGACATCGGATCCGCCAGCTGGCGGAGGAGCCCGGAGTACCCCGGCCCCATGAGTGCAGCGATTGGGGAGAAGCCCTCAAAGAATGATAAACACCTAACACCTAATGATTCAGGAATTATAAATGATAAAATAAGTCTTAGTGAAAACTAAGTGTTCTTGTGCTCTCAGTGGTAAAAAAATAACTGTATACCATGTCTAAGGTCGGTTGTATACAAAGTCCATGGTTTATCCCGACTTATAGAATAATCAAAAAAGAAAAGAGATCAGATCCTTACAACCCAGGCAGCCTTGTTATGCGCCGTACGGTATTTGTTCAAAGAATCCAGTGCAGCTTCAAAATTGTCAAAGCCATGGTAACTTACTATATGCAAACCACCGGATGTTAATCCAATGATAGCCGCTTCTGAATAGCCTTGCAACTTTAATTGAGCCACTAAATTAACAGCATTCGATTTAATTGCAAAACAACCGGCTACAGCATGAAACTTGGCAATGTTTCCAAGGGTCGAAAGTTGGGCTTCCTTCGAACTGATAGGTGAAGTTGATGCAATTGATTCAGTAACTTCAGATGAAGCAATACTTTCTTGAACCAATGCCTCTTCTTTTGTCATTGACGTTACTACAGGAGCTTTTCCGGAAGCCAGATAAGCCAACATATCAGAACGCTCGTCTACTTGCCTAAAGAGCTCAAGAGGCTCAGATGTGTGGCTTTCAGAAATAGTTACCCTTGGAGCTATATTGGTGTCAATAGCAAAAGGATTCAGGGTGCTTAAATTGAGCTTGTCCTGAAATGCCATATATGTATTTACAGATGCCCACAAAAATAAACCTACAGCAGGTAAGATAATAGCCGTCTTCCAACCGATCCTGCTCTTACGTTTCAATTCTTCAGATTCAACCAGCTTTATAGGTGCTCTATCCTTGAAGATCTCTTTTGCTTTTACTGAAGCTGCAGTCCTCTGAATAGGGCTGGCATGAACAACCGTCATCCCAAACGAATCCAGATTATGATTTACTTCAGCATCCTGTTCAAAACGAAGATTCTTCTCAACATCATAATACAAACGTCCTACTTTATCAATCTTCAGTTTACCCTGTTCTTTCAAAAGTTCATCACAATTGTCGACAAAGCTGCGGATGCGCATCAAAGCATCATCATAACTCAAAGATTCTGCTCTGGCAACATAGTTCGCAAGCAAACCATCATTATGCTTTAATCCCACATTGAAAGCGATCTTTTTAGATGGAGATGAGATCACATGCCGGATAGGCTGAATATGCGCGCTCTCATAATTGGCAATAAATCCACCCATGGATGGAACTATTACACAGTCATGTGCATCTAATAAATTGCTTATATGGTGGTCCAGATTCAATTTGAGGTTTTTGCGATTGCTAAATTAGCTTGTTTTCCCTTAGGGACAGGGCTTTTTTTCAACTAAGTTTTTAACAAATCTTCGGGAGAATCAATTGCAAGGGTCTCCAGGTCGGTTTTCGCTGTTGATATCTTATATCCATTCTCAAGCCAACGCAATTGCTCAAGGCTCTCAGCTTGCTCTAATTTGCCTTTTGGCAACAGTGAGATCTCTTTCAGCACCCAGGTACGATAGCCGTAAATTCCGATATGTTTATAATAGTCGTGGTTATGGATCCACTCCGCCATCTCTTTTCCTCTTAAATAGGGAATAGGCGATCTGCTGAAATAAATTGCATCTTCATTTACATTGCAAACCACTTTTGGCAAATTCGGATTTTCTAACTCAGCGCCGTCTTCGATCTTTTTTATCAATGTCCCAATCTCCGTTACCGGATCTTCAAACAAACTGCATACTAGATCGATCTGGGAGGGTTGAATAAAAGGTTCATCACCCTGTATATTTATTACCACTTCATATTCCGAAAACTCCTGCATCCGGATTATTTCTGCGCAGCGATCCGTTCCGCTTTCATGATCGGGATCTGTAATCATAGCCATTGCACCGAAAGCCATAACATGATCATAGATCCTGACATCATCTGTTGCTACAACGATCAGATCCAATGACAAGCTTTTCGTAGCTTGTTCATAAACGCGTTGTATCATACTCTTGCCCTGAATATCGATCAGAGGTTTCCCGGGAAATCGGGTAGAGGCATAGCGCGCCGGAATGATGCCAAGTGTTTTCATAGATTGAAATATTCCCAAATATAATGGTTCGCTGTTGATTTGAAATAAAAACTACTTCGGTTACTTAGAGCTTTTAAATAAAAAATGGAACACGGATGACACGGATTTAAACGGATTTTCACGGATGTTTTTAACACCAAGGCTCTAAAAAATACAAAGGCTCAAAGTACTTTTCCACTTTATACCGCTCTACCGCTCTACCGCTCCCCCGCTCTTAAGCGTTTCAACGCTTCTTCACTTTTTTGACCGAAGGTCAAAAACACTTTTTCCGAAATCCTTTCGGAAAAACACTTCTCGCTTTTTCGACCCTAGGTCGAAAACAATCAAATGGATATATTCAAAGTCAACATAAACCTCCGCATAGGTTGCATATCCGAAGATCATAAAGACAAAAGGAAGATACTACTTTAATAGTAATAGTAGGGCTGTTTGTTAACTTATATATCTTTTTGTTTAAATTGCTTAATAGAATCCCATACAATAGAAATTTCTAAGACTTCATAAACTGTGAAAATGATTCGTTTGGCGCTTGCCGTCTTATTGGCTTTAGTTGTTTATGAGGCTGATGCACAAACCTGGACCAGGATTTTTGGAGGTTCAAAGAATGAAACAGCAAACCAGATTATCCGGACATCTGATGGAGGATATTTAATTGCAGGAAATACGGACTCCTACAATGAAAAAGTAAATGTCTATTTAGTTAAGACTGATGTGCATGGGGTACTTCAATGGCAGAAAACTATTTTTTCTAATTATTATGAGTCAGCGGTTGGAGTTGTGCAAACAGATAACGGATCAGTGTTTGTTGTTTCAAATTCAACCGATAGCCTCAATTACAAAAAAATAAAACTCATAAAACTTGATCTGCAAGGCAACATTCTTTTCTCTCAAGATCTATCCGGAACTTCATCAGAAGTTGCCAGCGGTATAGTAAGTGTGGCAAATGATATTGTTATCTCCGGTACTGTAACCCTAGCCCAAACAGGCGATGATATTTTTACATTAAAATTGGATAGTGCAGGTGGGCAGATTTGGAGAAAAGAGATAAACATGGGCAACACCCAACAAAGCAATGGTTTCAGGAAGACTTCCAATGGTAATTTTTTAGTAGCAGGACTTACAAAAATTGGAAGTATATATTATTCTTATGCTCTCAACCTCACAAATGCGGGAGATACTATATGGACCAGGTCTGGACTTTACGGTAATACTATAGAAGGATTTGAATCCTGTACATCTCTTGCAGGAGATTCGGTTTTTATTTTTGTTCCGGGTATTTCATCTACAACTAATGCGAAAAGATTTCAATTCGCAGCTTATTCAGCTTCCGGTAATTTCTTAAGATACTTTAATAGTCAAAATAGTATTCCATCTTTTATGGGGCAAATTTTTGATCTTGCACCTGATTCATTAGGTGGATTTACGGTAGCTGGTGCGTATGATGAAGCCGCGCAGTATCCGGCCTTAGCTTATTTTGATTCTTGGTTGTCCGAAATAAAATGGAAACGATCTCAAATGAAACATAAAAGTATTAATCCTAAGGTTAATTCGAAATACACTTCATTCATCAAGGTCGCAGATAAATTTATTCTAACAGGAAATTCAAGAATGTTTGGATTTTTTGAAAATACAAAATCGAACTGCATTTTTATCCAAACTGTTATAGAAGATGGAGGTATGGATGCAATGGCTGATGTGTCCATTACTAATGATACGTCAAATTTTTGTTTTGGCTCCGGCTCCCAGTTAAGTGTTACCTCATCCTTTGATAAATATCAATGGATGACTTACAATTCTAATAAATACAAGTATAGTTGGTTTCCCGGAGCTAATAATTTTACCCAATTGGTGGATACCGGAGGAGAGTATTATTGCACGATGTGGAATGACGATTATTATGCTTTTGCAAGTAGACCCTACGATGACAAAGTTACATGTTATGGAATTCCCGATACCCAAATCAGAAACACCGGTAAGCTAATCCATTGCATTCTTATGGGGACTATAAAGTTGTATGTTACGAATGCTGAAAACGCAACATATAAATGGTTTTTTAATGGAGTCGCCATTCCTAGCAGTAATAAAAATGAATATGTTCCATTAGTTACAGGTTTATATTCTATACAGGTTACAAACCCATGCTATAGTTTGATCTCAGCAGGAACTTTTGTAGATGTTACAAATGGTCCTTTGGTTGAAGTTTTCCGAGACACCATATATGCTAAGTTTGATTCCAGATCAGGAAATATATGCACCGAAACTCTCTCCGCTGGGTGGAGTGGAATGAGCTATGCATGGTATAGAGATGGTCAGGCATTAGGTTGGACTTCATCGTATATTTATCCTAATGCACCTGGCATTTACTGGGTTGATCGGACTTCACCTTGTGGAATAAACAGAGGAGTTTTTACAGTGATTTTTGACACTGTCATTTCTACAATCACAACTCATGGTGTATTGACAGGCTGTAATACCGTAAATACATGGTTGTCTGTAAGAGCAAATGGGAGCGACTACCAATGGTATAGAAACGGATTCCCCGTTGGAACATTTGGAGATACGACACTATGGCTTGGTTCCTTCGGGACAGGTAGCTATTATTGCAAAGTTTATCAGGGAGGATGTATGCCTTTAATTTCAGATACGGTATTCTACCAATACTCGCATAACGGCAGTTTTGATATTAACTATGGTTCTTCGGCAGTGTCTTGTGGACTACCCAAAATCCTTACTGCACTTTTCACTTCAGCTAATTCCTATGAATGGTATCTGAATGGGGTTGCAATCCCAAACAGTAATAGCATTAACTTTACTGCTACCCAAACAGGCTCATACCATTATGTGTGTAGCACCACTTGCGGAATAGCTATATCTTGGGCTATATATATTCAATTCGGCCCGCCTAGTGGTTTTACAAGTACTGTTCAGCCAAATAGACCTATTATTTATAGTGCAACTGATACCCTTTCAGTGCAACTTGTTTTTCAATATCCTCAAGTTTTTAATACTTCAGTTCAATGGAAGCGAAATGGACAGAATGTTTCGCTTAATTCGGGTTCTAACATTAGCATTGGGGGACTTTACGAATGCTATATGACAAATGCATGCGGCACAAGTCTGGCAAGCTCCATATATATTGGAACCCATTTAGAGAATAATGTACTCATGGTAACCGGTGATACAAATCTGTGTTCCGGCGACTCAGTAATTTTAGAATTACCAAATAGCCTGACGGGAGTTTACAAATGGTACAAGGGTTTTATTCCAATTTCCGGAGCTACATCAAACAATCTGACTGTTAAAGATCCGGGAACCTATTTTGGTAGTTACTATTCACTGTATGGAATCATGTACACTAAGAAAGTGGAAGTGAAGGTAAATCCACGGATAATCGCAGACATATACCATACTTCTCCTTTGTCGATATGTTCAAGCTCTGCTGTTGAGTTAAATGCTTCGCAACGAAATGATTATACATATAAATGGTATCGTGACGGATTTACAATATTAGGAGCCTCCAACTATAATTATTTAGCTTCATTGACAGGTGCTTATTCTGTTGAAGTAACTGACAGCAATAATTGTGTTTCGCTATTAGGGAACGCCATGATCAGAGATTCCATTTTAAGTCATATCTCTCTCTCGTTGAATGGACCGAATATGATTTGTCAGGGTGAATCCAAAACAATAACAGCTCCAACCGGTTTTGTTTCGTATCAATGGTTCATAGATAAAATAGCTTTACCCGGAGCAACAGGCTCATCGCTGGTAGTAAATGCTCCTGGGCATTATTCGGTTGAAGTAATAAATAGCACCGATTGCAAAGGAATTGGAAGATTGTATATCCGACAGTTTGCCCCAATTGGTTCGATCTATACAATGTTAATTCCTGAAAGTTGTAACAATTCCAAAGGGAACTTCATCCGGAAGTTTGATGTACCCGTTGACATTGTTGTTACAGGTCCAAATGGTTATTCTTATGTTGGCGATCAAACAAAATTTGCTACCGGATATAATCTTTCAGCCGGTAAATATATTTTTAATTATAGTTATCCAAATACATCATTCTGCATTCAAACAGATACCCTGGATCTACCCTCTGAAGTGTATAAGCCGGTAATAACTTACACCCCATATTCAAATCCAAATGTTTGCAATAATGAGCCGGTGGTTCTTTCACTTACAGCCTCAAGTAGTGGGTATTATCTTTGGTCAACCGGTGCTACCACATCCTCAATATTAATTACCAACCCTGGACTCTATTCAATTATTCAATATAATTTTGATAGTACCTGTGTAGGAACCGATACATTTATTGCCTCTATAAATCAGGCCCCTGTTTTGAATTTATCCATTATTGGTAATCCAAATTTTTGTAGTGGAAATGCAGTTACCCTGGATGCTGGAATAGGGCATTCCAGCTATAGTTGGAATACAGGTGATACAACACAGGTAATAACTGCAACTGTAGGTGGTAGATATGTTGTTACGGTCCATGATACAGGTAGTCCATGTACAGCTACTGACACAGCTTTCGTGCATGTCTTAAACACATTAGCACTTAATATTTCTAATTTTGATACACTTAGCATTTGCCAAGGAAATAGTGTAGTTCCTATCCAGTTTCCATCTAATTCGACATACTTATGGTCAAATGGGCAAACTACTTTATCCATGACTCCAACTAATTCGGGGTGGTACTCATTGTTTGCTACCGATCCAAATGGATGCAACGCTGAGGATAGTGTTTATATTAATATTATTATCCCTGCTATTCCAAATATATTTTCTTCCGGACCCACTTCTTTTTGTCAGGGACAATCAACTATTTTGAATGCCGGAGTCATGGGTAGCCAGTATTTATGGTCAACAGGCGAGACAACCCAACATATCAGTGTTTCAAGTACCGGTTTATATTGGGTAAATATTATAAATGGTGGCGGAGCATGTATCTATTCCGATTCAATCCAGATTTTAGTAAATCCAGATCCGGTTGTGTCAATTTCACCTGGAACCTCGATTGATGCTTGTCAGGGACAATCAGTGAATCTTAGCATAACATCTAATCCCGGTTACACCTATTTATGGTCAACGGGCGAAACAACTTCAAATATTTCATTGAGTGCTTCTTCAAATGTTTCAGTAACTGTGACGGATATACTCAGTGGATGTTCTGCATCAGAATTTGCAGTCGTAACATTCCATGCACCACCACTAATATCTATAACAGCCAACGGTCCAACAACCTTTTGTGCGGGAGACAGTGTAACAATTACTGCTGTAAGTAGTGGTAATAACTTTATGTGGATGAGGAACAATTTGCCAATTTTGGGATCAAATACTTCTGTCTTTGTGGCTAAAAATAAAGGATCATACAAATGCCTGACAACAGATAATTTTGGTTGTATAGCTATTAGTTCTAGTGTTTACGTTTCTGTCCCTTGCCAATCTTTAGGAAGTGATGTTTCAAAGGAAGAAAGTGATGATTTATTCTTCATAGAAAAATTGTTTTCAATTTATCCTAATCCCGCTTTTGACAAAATTTACATTCAAACCTCCATGCAAAATTACTCCTTAAAGATTTATGCATTGGATGGAAAGCTGGTGAAGCAATTGGATATTCATAAAGATGAAGAAGCAATTGATATCTCGAAACTCTCAGACGGAATTTATTTCATTGTAGCAATGGACAACAAGGGAAGACTTCATTCTTCTAAATTCGTGAAAGCTGCAGATTAAGTTCGTACACTTTTGCAAAAGTGATTTGGAGCTAACAGTCTATTCGTAAGCTTTGGTAACTATTGTTGCATATATACAAATCTGAAAAGCTCCTAAACCCTTCAGTTTAACACCAAGGCTCTAAAAAATACCAAGGCTCTAAGTACTTTTCCACTTAATACCGCTCTACCGCTCTACCGCTCCCCCGCTAGTGCATCTATCATACCGCCGCCTCTTCTGCATATATCCCCGGCAGCGAATCCAGGATCGCAACGATCTCTTCAAAATTATCGCAGGTAACCAACTTCATTCTTATCTCTTTGAAGTTTGCGAAGCCTTTGAAATAATT
>JBBKWX010000013.1:0-8203 GCA_037969175.1 Bacteroidia bacterium
GTAATTGGCATTTCCATCACTTTCTTAAACCATACAGCTGCTGTGATCTTATCATTCTGTTTATTCCTTTCAAAATAAGAAACAGCCAATTCATATACATGCAGCATGTACTTGGGTTCAAGCTTCACACATTTAGTGAAACACTCAACAGCTGCATCATAAGATCCACCCTCAGGCATACCACCAAACAAAGCGTTAATTGCGAGTTTCTCCACTGCATTAAATTCGGCAAGGGTTCTGTGCCAACGCCCCAAAATATGCCAGGCTCCGGAATGCGCAGGATTTAACTCGATTGCCCTTTCGACATTACTACGGATCAATTTTGCATTTGAGATCTTCTCTTTACTGTTGGCGTTCTCATTGATCCTACCCAATGCTAATGCGTATGTGTAATAGGTGTCTGCATCATTTGGCGCAAGCCTGATAGAACGTTTTGAGATATATTCGGCCTGAGTGAAATAACTGCTTCGGGTAGTTTCCAAAACCTGATTATTTCCAACTTTACAAAGCAGAAATGCAGTTTCAGTACTATATTTCACATTGCTTGAATCCTTGCCCAAAAGTATCCTGAAAACAGCGAGTGCATCTTCGTATTTATGTTCCTTTTTTAAGTTCAAAGCCTTAGTATAAAGGGCATCTTGGGCAGATGTATATTCAACACACACTAAAAGAAGGAATACAGGTATTAAACTACGAATTGCAAATTTCATAGCTGTAAGTTAGAAACTTCTGTTAATACCAACAAGCCAGCGGAAAGCAATGTTGTCTGGAGCCTTAGCAGGTGCATTACTAAGGAACAGGGGCATATCAAATCGAAATGTCAGTGGCTTAAGGCTTTGAAGCGGACCCCATTTCTTGATAGTTAGAGCTAATCCAAGCCCCGCATCCATCCTCAGGTCAGAAAGTCTTAACTTTTCATTTCCCTGATCATAATTAATTATGCCTGCATCTGCAAATAAATAGCTGTCGATTTTTAACCAGTTTCTAGTGTACTTTGGTCTGACATGTATGAATTTGTCAAAATCCATTTCAGCATTTATTGCAGCACCACTCTGGCCTCTGTAAGTGAAATGTTGCGTACCCTCCTCATCCGTCTGCGGTGCAAGATAACCGGCATATCCACGCAGATTTAATCCACCCCCATGTTGAAAATGATTTACATCTGCTCCGTAATTTCCTATCCATTCATCCGGAACCATTCCTCTTGATCGGATGAATTTATTTTCCATCATTTCTTCCGGACTGGAACCGGCAAGGTAAAGCGAAGATTCTTTTGCAAAACGATTACCAAAGGCATACTGAGCAAACGTACGTGTTCTGAACTCCAGCTTTTTGACATTGACCTGATTTATTACTTCCAGATTTAGATAGGTATAATCATATTGACTGCTGAAAACACTACTCTTTAATCCCAGTATAATTTTACCATTGCCTTTCCTGTATTTATAATTATCAGTAAGCGAAAACAAAATGGATGTATTGAATTTACCCGGATCCCAATCAGCAGGGTATAACAGATAGTCGAGATCACGTAAGCTTTTTCGGTTAAGACTTTTAATTTCTGTCAGGAATTTATACTTCTCTTTTTTAAACCCTTTCTCGAAACCAATCTTCCCGGCCCTTAAACCATCAATATCTTTGATCATAAATTTGACCACCGATTCAGGTATCCATTTATGTAATGTCGTTTGATATTTATAGATAAAGGAAATATCATCATATCCATTAAAGTCTCTAAAGTTTTCAGCCTTACCTTGAGCCAACCCGGTATTGAACCACATACTAAGCGACATCGCATCGATCTGCCTCATGAAATTTCCATTAATATGGAAACCCGCTTTTACGCCATCATAACTGTTCCACCAAAGATCAGGTCTTCCTTTTAGCTCATAAGAAGTCCAATCCGGATAATTTATAACCTGTGAATCGAATGACCAATTAATAGGGTAGGGGCGAACATTGTTTCGCATATTTATGTCTGCTAGCTTTTGAGTAGTATCAATAACTACCCTTTCTATGCCACCAGGTGCTATTACATTGGCAGTATATGTTTGATGAATATTATCCCATCCGATCCACCTTTTTAAAGTTGTAGCTTCTGTTTGTTTTTCAAACCAGGTATTTGGAATATAATAATTGTTCACAGTCCCATCTTTGGAATAAACTGTCAGATCAATGGGCATCTGCATTTCGCCTTTTCTTTTTATGATGACCTGATAATTATCATCCCTCAATTTTTTTATTCTTTTGATCGCATAATCTATATGTTCATTCGTATCCATAAATTGATCGAAAAACCAATTCAAGTCAACTCCTGTAAATTGAATAATTGAATTTCTGAAATCTTCTTCATAGGGATGAGCAAATTTCCATTGATTGAAATAGTTTTTGAATGCTGCTGAGAATAAGCTGTCGCCTAGAACATATCTTAAATTATGCAGCATTACTGCGGGCTTATAATACACTAAATTATATCCGCCTTCATGCCTGACACCTCCATTAAAATGGTCTGAATGTCGATTTACAGTAACATCTTTATGTAAAATGGCATCACGCATATAGGAATAATAATTCCGGTTATACAGATTAGTGGTTGGTATTCTATATCTGTTATGATAAGCAGATGCAGATTTATTTTTAACCGGATAAGGACCATCAATAGAATCTAAAGCCATCACATTAATGAATTGAGCAAACCCTTCATCAAGCGTTGCCCGGTAGGTCTCATTACTTGCCACCATGCCATAGAACCATTGATGCCCGATCTCATGTGCAAAAAGATCTCTATAATCAGGATCTCTTTCGCCATCAAGAGTAAGCATGGTATATTCCATCCCGTCTTGAGCATCTGCAAGTATTACTCTTGGCCATTCATACATTCCTACGTTTTCGGAATAGACCTTCAGTATTTTTGCTCCATATTCAGCAGCATTTTTCCATCCTGATGCATGTCCCTCTTGTACCAATGCAATAACTTTTATTCCATTCCATTCTGCCTCATCAATGCGATAACTGGGATCAGCCGTGAATGCAAAATCATGAATGTTTTCAGCATAATATGACCATGTCTTGTATGTGCCATCAGGTATAATGATCTCTGATGCCCTACTATTCCAGGGATTATCAATAAAATTCTTGAGGTCAAGTTTTTTTCTGAGTGAATCCGGCATTACTTCATCCGAATTTTGTAGTGTCCCTGTTGCATCAACCACATAGTGATTCGGAAAACTCAGATTCACTTCGAATGTGCCAAAATTCCCATAAAATTCTTTTCCCAAATGCTGATCTGTACTCCATCCAAACTTCCTGTCATAGACACAGATCCTGGGATACCAATGAACTCCATTATAATGTTTGTAATTCCCGGCACGGTATAGTTTCATTCTTCGGCGGATGGAACCGCTATCGAAATAGGTTTTAAAATCGATATTAAACTCAACCTTATTTCCCGGAGCTAATGGAGTATTCAGATAAACTTTTAATACCGTGTTTTCAAGTTCTGTTTTTAACAGGATCCCATCGCTACTCAATTGTTCTATGCTTGTTCCTAATTTTTGTTTTTCGTATTTGCCAAATTCATTATGATAGTTGTTTTGCTCATATAATTCTGCAGCGAAACTTTCAGGTTGAAAAGCGTTTTGATACAAATGAAAAAACACAAACCTCAAAGTGTCGGGTGAATTATTTGTGTAGACCAGTTTTTCTTTTCCATCAATGATATCTGTTTTATCATTTATCGTTGCATCTATTTTATAAGAAACATCTTGTTGCCAATATCCAGGATGCGGCAATTTGTTTTTCCAATACAAAGGATTCTCAACAGAAGAAAACGTATTGGGTGGATGATTGGGGTCGTACTTCTGAGCATATGCAGAGGTGCTGGCCAAAATTAAAGCAGTGAGTATCCTTATAGCAAAGCTATTACAGCAAGATTTATTCATGAAATTATTTTATCTTTTGATTGGGGTTTTGGTTTTTCTTGCCCGGCCTATACTGGCATTTAATTCAAATCCCAGTATCAGAACCATCGCATTGATATAGATCCAAATCAAGATCACAATTAAGGTGCCTATTGAGCCATATAATTTATTGTATTGACCGAAATTATTAACAAAAAAGGAAAATCCAATGGAAGAAAGTATGGATAATATGGTTGCAATCGATGACCCTGCTGATACAAACTTAAACTCTCTTTTTTTGCTGGGGCCCAGATAGTATAAAAATGAAATAGCCGAAAGGAATAAACTTATTACAATTATCCATTTTCCAACTATCAACAGATAATAAAACACAATGTCCCTTAAAATTCCAAGTTGAATTAAATGGCTCACGACATGTTCACTCAAAATTATGAGTGCCACAGCTAAAATGAAAAGTACTGTAATAATAATTGTTAAGACCAATGATATGATCCTTTGCTGAAAGTTTGTCCTTGTTTCAACTGTGTGAATACTTCTGTTAAAGCCATCGATCATAGCATTGATGCCATTGGTGGCAAAGTACAATGCGGCAATGACTCCTATGGATAATAAACCTCCCCGTTGATGTTGTATGATGTCTTCAATCGTAGTCCGTGCTGCTTCAAAAGCATTGTAAGGCATTATAGCTTGAATGAATGCAAGAAGCTGTTCCTGGAAGTTATCTATCGGGACATAGGGGATAAGTGTAAAAAAGAAAATTATTGCGGGAAACAGAGCTAGGAAAAAGTTAAATGCCAGGGCTGATGCTCTAGTGTTCACTCCACCCTGATTCACTCCATTAATAAAAAAAACGGCTACTTCATAAATGGGCATCCTGTCAAAACCGGGTAACGTAACTTTCTTGGTCCAGGAAAGAAATCGTATGATCTTTCTATAAGGTAATATGCGGTATAGAAATTTCAAATCAGGATTTTGCTTTTAAACTAAGATCTAAGCTATTATAAGAATGGGTTAGCGCACCACATGAAATAAAATCTACTCCGGTTTCTGCAAATTCTCTTACTGTGTTCAGCGTTATTCCACCGGAAGCTTCCGTTTCAAATTGTTTATCTATAAGCTCTACAGCTTTATACAATTCTTCAGGTTTGAAATTGTCAAGCATGATCCTTGTCACCTTTCCAACTTCCAAAACTTGTTCTACTTCTTTTAAATTACGGGTTTCAATTTCTATAGGTAAATCTCTTTGAGTTGCTTTGAGATAAGAATTAGCTGAATTGATTGCATTTGTTATCCCACCTGCATAGTCAACATGATTATCTTTGATGAGGATCATATCAAAAAGGCCTGACCGGTGATTTCCACCTCCTCCAATTTTAACTGCCCATTTCTCAAACATTCTAAAACCGGGAGTAGTTTTTCTTGTATCAAGAATAGTTGCAGATGTACCCTGAATGGCTCTAACAAATGAATCTGTAGTAGTTGCAATTCCACTCATGCGTTGCATATAATTCAATGCCAGGCGCTCAGCAAGCAAAATGCTTTGAATTCTTCCATGGAGCTCAAATGCGATTTCAGATACCGAAACGGATGCTCCATCCCGAATAAAAACTTCCGTATTTAATTCAGGATCTACGATCTTAAAAACATTAAGTGCAACCTCTATTCCTGCAAGTATGCCTTTTTCTTTCACAATCAGTTTCGCCGAACCCTGTGCATCTTTAGAAATCGTAGATAAACTGGTATGATCTCCATCCCCCCGATCTTCGTCAAGAGCTTCACGGATATGTAGTTCTAGTGCTGATTGTGATATTTGCATATTCACAAAAATAAGAGAATTTAATTTAGTTTGGACATAAAAAAAGGCCGGAAAATCCGACCTTTACTGTTTTGATTTATAGACGTTTACTCTTTTTCAAACCTTAACTCATGGATCAAAAATTGACCTCCAACCTGTTTGACAAAAATATATGTTCTAAAAGATGCTCCCTGAGATGTTTGCAGACTGCCAATCGCATAACGAGCTCCTTCTTTTGAAGTTCCTTGATGAATGATACTGAATGCTTTAGGTGTATTTTTTCCTAAGAAATCACGAAGGATCACTTCCGCTTGAGCCCGACTATAAACATCGTCCTGATTCATGATGGTCAAATCAACGCTAGAGTTAAAATATTTCCCGATTTCTTTTGAATTGCCGGAACGTATAGCTAAACCTATATCTTCAAAAATGTCGGCTCCGGCAAAAGCAGAACCACTGAACAATAATAATATCAAAATATATACTTTCGTATGTTTCATAATCATAATTAATTAAAACGCAATAATCAAGCCAAGATGGACTGATTTAAACTTAGAAATAATAGGACAATATACAAGAATTAAGCCATGAAGGTTACATTATTAGTCATAGGAAAAACAGACACTGATTATCTTAGAAGTGGCATAGATATATATTGCAAACGCCTTTCACACTACTGCAGTTTTAGTTTGGATATTGTTCAGGATGTTAAAAATGCCGGCAATTTATCCAAGACTGATCTAATTGAAAGAGAATCTGAATTGATTTTAAAACGAATCGATTCAAGAGATTATCTGATACTTCTTGACGAAAGGGGAAAAAGCATGAGTTCTAAGAAATTAGCAGAATTTTTTCAAAAACATGCTGTCAATAGTCCTGAAAGAGTGGTCTTTCTTATTGGTGGAGCTTTTGGTGTACATGGCGATATTCGCAATCGAGCTAATTCTGTATTATCATTGTCAGAGATGACATTTTCACATCAAATGATCAGATTATTTATGCTGGAACAGATCTATAGAGCATTTACAATTACCCGAAATGAAAATTATCACAATGAGTAAATACGATTACTTACTGAGATCGGCATAGATCTCTTCATAAATGGTAATACCTTTTGAAAGAGAATACCATTTTTCTGCAGCATCCCGATTGATCTTCCTGTCGGCAGACTTGATCTTTTCTAATAATTGCGTTGCAGCAGTTTCTAATTCTTCTTGGTCAAATCCGCTAAGTACAATTCCGGTATTCGTTTCCTGATGAATTTTGTCGATATCACCAACATTCGAATTGCAAACAACTTCCAATCCCATTCCAAGTAACTCGCCATGTTTAGTTGGTGAGGACGCCATCTTTGAGAAACACGGCTTAATAAAGAAAATCCCTGCATCAACAGCACTTAATAATTCCGGAAGCTCTTTTCTGGAAGCTTCTTGGATGTATATCAAGTCGGTGTCAATTTGCTTTTTCTTTGCCGGCACAATAATATGTTCCGGCTTGTCAGGAGTAAAGACCACGAATTTTGAATTTGGATCCATTTGGTTTAACACTTTAAAAAAGTCCAACATTTCATCAAGCAAATACCAGGAACCAATACTACCCAAATAGCAAATTGCTATTTCATCCTTAAGTCCTAACAATGATCTGTTCCGCGTCCTTGCCGGATCTCCGGCATAATTAAAATGATCCAGATCAGCAGCACAAGGAATTACTTTGATCGGATTACGTGTAAAATGAATGGCGTTTAGATAATTTTTCGCTTTGTATGTGAGCACTACAACCTGATCTGCTGTGGGGATATGTTTTTTTTCAAATCGTTTGAAATAAGAATAAACCATATTGTGAATCGGATTTTTTAAATTCCAGATCTTACCGTCCACCCGTTCATCAGGCCAAAATCCTCGCATATCAAAGATATGTTTGCAATTCTTGTTTTTATCAGCAAGGGTCCCGATCAAAGCCCCGATATAACTTCGGCAATGCAGGATTTTGATATCCTGTTTCTTGATCAGTTTCTTAACGATAGCAGCTGCTTTCCGAATATCAAGGATCGTTGATAACACCGGAGGGCTATTTCTGTATTCAAGTGGGATCCATTCAATTCCTGATTCACTCAGCTGCTTTGCAATTTCATTTTTCCTGTCATTTCTTGAAGGTTTTTCAAATGAAATAAGGTAGATCTTATACTGTTCAGATAATCCTTTTAGATAAGGAATCACCTGAGATCCACCCAATGGATCTGTCATACCATCATGTGAAATGTAAATTGTACTGATCATATGTATTTATATGAGCCAACAAGATAAAAGATATCTTTGCAATACGAATCAAAATTTATCATGTACATAACTCTGGTCGATTTTATTTTTACGCCTTTTGTGCTTTTATTGATTTTGTATCTATCGCTACTAACTCAAAACAAGCATATTGCTACCCGTCCTGAGTATAAGTATTATATGAAGGGCATCATAGTAAAATTGTTCGGTGGCCT
>JBBKWX010000014.1:0-15350 GCA_037969175.1 Bacteroidia bacterium
GTCAATGAATTAAAAGACAGGTACGAAAACAGAAATCTTGGAGCTGTATTGCTTATTTCAGACGGATTGTATAATCGTGGCTCTAATCCCCTGACTGATGCAAGAGATCTGAAGTTACCAGTATTCACATTAGCGGTAGGAGATACAAATACCCACCGGGATCTTGCTATCCGTGATATCAAACACAATAACGAAGTGTATTTGGGTAATGCTTTTCCTCTCGAAGTAACTATAAAAGCAAGCCAGGCTGCAGGAAGTAAGACAATGATCCGTCTTTTTGAAAATGATAAAGAGATCCAACGAAAAGAGGTACTGATTGGAAGAAGCAATTTTATACAGACTATAAACTTTGTCGCCGAAGCCCGCGAGAAAGGAATATTCAATTACAGTATACGCCTTGATGATATTGGTGGAGAAGCTAATTTGAATAACAACAGAAGAGATCTGTTTATAGAAGTAAAGGAAAGAAAGATAAAGATAGTTCTTGCCACAGCAGGGCCGCATCCGGATGTAAGTGCGATCAAACAGGTTGTAGAGCAAAATCAGGGTTATGAGATAGAGATCTATACTGCCGACAGATTTAATGCAGTACCAACGGATAAAGATCTACTGATCCTGCATGGATTGCCTAGTCAGCGATATCAAATAAATTCAACGGTCAACAATTTCAAAAAAGCAGGTGTTTCTATTTTATATATCATCAGTAATTCAACATCGCTTTCGGAATTTAATAAACTTGAAGCAGGACTAACGATTACGGATTACAGGAATTTGAATAATGAAGTGATCCCAATAGTAAATACCGGATTCGGTTTGTTTAATTTTTCTGAAGAATTAAAGAAAAGTCTGGCTCAGATGCCACCCTTGTTGAGCCCCTTTGGATCCTACAGGAATAACGGATCTGAAGTTGCTTTACAACAACAAATAGGTTCAGTTAAAACCTCTCAACCCTTGTTATTATTTTCTCATAACGGCGATTCTAAAATAGGGGTACTGGCAGGAGAAGGCTACTGGAGATGGAGACTCAGAGATTATGCAATAAATCAGAATCAGGAATTGAGCAATGAATTCATGCAAAAGATATTACAGTATCTAAGTGTGAAAGAAAAAGAAGGCCGATTGAAGATCCGGGTGAGGAATTCGTTTGTAGAAGGTGAAGAGATACAATTTAGTGCTGAACTGTACAATGCAAGTTTTGAGATGGTAAATGAGCCGGATGTACAGATGGATATTACCACAAAAGATGGGAAGAAGTATCCTTTTGTATTTTCAAGAACGGACAAAGCTTATCTGTTGAATGCGGGAAATTTTCCACCCGGCATATACAGTTATAGAGCTGTTGCAACGTTGGGAAGTGAGACGCTAAGTGCTTCAGGACAATTTACTATCTCTCCCGGCCAGCTTGAGTTTGCGGAAAACAATGCAGATCATTCGCTGTTGTATACAATCAGTAATGAAACAGGGGCTGAGATGTTTTATCCATCTACTTTTTCACAGTTGAAAGACAAGATGCTGAATGATGACCGCTATCATTCCGTTTCATTTATTAATAAAAAACTGGAAGATCTGGTCAGATTAAAATGGATATTTTTCCTGATAATATTTATGATCAGTGTCGAGTGGTTTTTACGTAAAAGGGCAGGGGCTTATTGATATTAACATGCAACCAACAACCATTTTCTGGATCATCATAGGTATACTTATTCTCAATTATCTACTTGAGCAGTTCATGAGTTTGCTAAATGCGAAAAGCTGGAAAGCTTCGTTACCTAATTCACTCAGAACTTTTTATGATGAGGAAAAATACCTCAAAGCCCGGGAATATTTTATACATAGAAGAAGTTTTTCATTCTTGATTTCAACATACAATCTCATCATCATGTTGTTGATGTTCTTTTTTGATGGATTTCTGAAAATATATGAATTGAGTATAAGTTTGAATTCAAATGAGATCATTCAAACCATAATTTTCTTTGTAATTCTGGGTATTGGATCTGACATTATAAATATTCCTTTTAGCTGGTACGACCGATTTGTGATCGAAGCTAAATTTGGGTTTAACCGATCAACAAAAACAACTTTCATCCTTGATAAACTGAAAGGGTATGTTTTGGGGATCATCCTCGGAACTGTGATCCTATCTGCATTCATTGTGTATTATAATTGGACAGGAGAATGGTTTTGGTTCTGGGCCTGGCTTACGGTTTCCGGCTTTACCTTACTCATGAATATGTTTTATGCATCCTGGATCCTTCCCTTGTTCAATGACCTGGATCCGATGCCAGAAGGAGAAGCCAGAACGGCCATTGAAGCATATTGTGATAAAGTTGGATTTAAATTGGATGATCTGTTTGTAATGGATGGTTCCAAACGTTCTACAAAAGCAAATGCATTTTTTAGCGGTATCGGAAAAAGGAAAAAAATTGTGCTATTTGATACGCTGCTCAAAGATTACAGTAAGGAAGAGCTGATCGCAATTCTAGCTCATGAAATTGGACATTTTAAGAAAAAGCATACACTTACCAATACCATACTTGCAATTTTCCATACCGGAATCATGTTGTATATTCTGGGATTGATGATCAACCATCCTGCTATAGCAGAAGCCATGGGAGCTGATTCTGCAAATTTTTGTCTTTCCCTGATCGCTTTTGGTATCCTTTACAGTCCTTTGAGTATGCTGATCGGGATTTTGATGAATATCGTTTCGAGAAAACATGAATACGAAGCTGATCGCTATTCCATAGAAACTTATCCGGGAAAACATTTGGGAGATTCATTGATCAAGTTGAGTGTTCAATCGTTAAGCAATCTTACCCCACATCCCTGGTATGTATTTCTAAATTATTCACATCCAACTTTGTTGCAAAGACTTGATGCGATGGAGTTGATAGATAAATCCAAATAATAAAACAAAAGGTATATATTTCGATAAATTATTGAACCAAAATGAAATTAAGATCCTTACAATTCATCATTTTATTTCTATCCGTTGCTATCCAGGCTAATGCTCAAAAAAGAGTTTTAATTCAGGGATCCTTAAAAAATGCAACAGCGGAAAGCATTATTTTGACCACCAGAAATATGGTGGATAATAAAGAGTATCAGGTAACGAAGACAAATGTAGACAGCTCAGGATTCTTTATCATTGTTGTAGACTGCAAAAGTGCTAAACCATATTCCTTGAAATACAAAGGTCAGGAATTACCCATTTATTTGGAGCCTGGAGACAGTCTTTGGTTAAAAGGGGATGCTACTAAATTGAGGAATACGGCTGTTTTTGAGGGTAGGGGAAGCAAAGCAAATAAGTTTCTTCTTGAGTATAATAAGAAGTATTTTTTTGATGGAACCCTTGCAAACTTTATAATAAAGGCAAGTCGTGAGCGTAATTCGCTCAACTTTATTTGGGCTACTGACAGTCTAAGAGAAAGCATGCTTACTTTTTACACAGATTACTATGATGAGACTTTAAAATCTGAATTTGATAACTGGATCCGAAATGAGATCAGATGTAATATGGCCTGGACAAAATGGGATCATATTTTATATAATTATCCTTTTGTTCTTGAGAATAATGGTTACGACATAGATTCTTCTGACTACAAATTGAGTCATGAAATTCGGATCTTCAATCCAACTGCTTTGAATAATTCGGCTTATATAGGATTGCTTGTTCATTATCATATTGAATTGATGAAAAGCCTTACTCAAAACAATACGAATATCAAAAAAGGAGAAGATCCGATTCCTGATGTCACCGGAGTTTGCGAATTCTTAAGAGATGAAGTTGATGTTGCGCCTGCTATCCAATTTACTGCTGTATCTCGTTTTTTGGCAAAGTGTGCTGAATCCAGAATCCTGCCTAAGGAAGTTCAATTGCAATTGGCTTACCTGAAAGCTTTACAACCCGATACAGCATATACAAATCCAATCGACAGATTGCTGCAAGACCAGAGTGTCTATTTTCTGAAAGACCTGAACATCTCTGATACGCTTGCTCGCAAATTCAAACCCGAAATGTTTAATGGAAAACCGGTATATGTAAAATATTGGGCTACATGGAATAAGGCCAGCATGCAGGAATTAACCCAATGTATAGCATTGGAAGAGCGTATGAAAAAATCAGGGATAAGTTTTATTTATGTTAATATGGATCCTGAAGTAAGTGTATGGTATGAATATCTTGCTGAAAGAAATTTGAAAGGCAATCATTATAGGTATGAAGATATGGAACCGGGGAATCTTTGGGATCTGTATTTAAAATTCAAATATAGCTCGCATAACCAGATCTATGCTGCTGATGGAATGTTGTTGGATGCGTGGGCTCAGCCTGCAAGTTCAGGTGCTGAGAAACGTTTAAATGAGCTTAAATAGTAGGGAAGTATTTCTTCAGTCTGTTTACAGATGCTTCGGGATGCAATGGAGTTTGATTTAGAATATTATCTGCTAGTTGTTTAGAAAGTAATGGTCCAAGTAATACTCCTTTGGTTCCTAAACCACTAAACACAAAAAGATTTTTTATAGTAGGATGCTCACCCATGTAAGGTCTCCTGTCATGTGCAGAAGGACGAATTCCGGCTGAAGCGCTTACAAATTCAGCATCAAATCCGGTGATGGTCTTAAATTTCTGCATCAATTCATCAACAGCATTTTGTGAAGGAGTTTCATCATCCCATATCCAGATAAAAGTTGCACCTAAGCGGAATAACCCGTCTCCCAATGGTTGTATAAAAATACTCTGGTGTAGTATACCATCAATCTTCAGATCATCGCATCGAACAATTATAGTTTCTCCTTTACTTGCTTTCATTGGTAGAAAAGCAAAATCAGGATTATCTGTGATACTATTTCCAGTACAAAAAACTATGCATTTGTATTTTCGAGCTGCATAAACCACATGGTCATCATGGACATGTAAGTCACCATGAACATAGGTTTCACGACGGATAGAATTAAGTTTGGCAAAGTATTTTGCAGATAGGTCTAAGAAAACATTGGTATCGAGATAACCGCTGTAATTTTGTTTCAGGACCTTAGCCCGACTGTTTTTCAGAAGAGCAGGAAGTTCTATTTTAAGATCTTCTTCGATAAATGGAAGTTCGAATTTTTCTGATCTCACATCCCAATCATTCATATCGCCGACTGATTCAAGGATCTCATAGAAAGGCATTTCAAAAAGAAATTCCTTGCCCATCAAAGTTTCAAACTCTTTGTATTTTGAAATAGCGAATGGGATTGCCTCATCAGCAAGCCAGGTTTTAACCAGTTTTTGTCCGATCAATGGATGATAGATCCCTGCAGCCACACGTGAAGCATTCGGGTGTGAATAATCATCAATTATTTCAACTTCTATGTTTTTAGAGATAAGTTCTAGTGCTAACAGTGATCCGGCTAATCCCTGACCAACAATTAGCACCGGCAAATTCTGCTGCATATTATTTATCCGTTCTGTACACTACCAAAGAAATTTTACTCCCATCTGAATTGATACTGATCCGGTAGAAATTTTCAGCATCGGTCTTTCTCAGATCAGCTATGATCTTCCATGTTGGGTTTTCAAGGAATGGAGATATGGCATATAATAGACCTCCGGTACCCATGAGGATTTTTCCATCTGTGGTCCATACATAATCTTCAGAACCCTCAACAACATCAACCAGAGGCTTGGAAAACTGAGTGGGGAGATCAAACTGCATGATCTTCCAATGCGTAGAATCCGTTTTGTCAACATAAGAAAAGGCATCCTGTCCGGGTATCTTTTGGATACATCTACCAATATTCGAAGCGACAGTAGTAGTTCGCTGATCTTTGATATTTGCTATCCTCAACGTATGTGGATCACCCAGAGCAAAAATGGCGATCAGATTTTTATTAAGCCAGGTATGATAGCCAACAGTATCGCTTGTAGTAAGCAATACTACCGGTTTTTTACCATCTGGAAATTGTTTGTACAAGCGCTGTGCAGAATCCTGATCAACTCTCACAACTGTCATAAATAAACCATCCGGAGTTATGGTAGGAGAATATTCACTTTCCTTGGTATTTGTGATCTGTTTGGTTTCTTTCTTTTTTATATCATAACGATAAATATCACTTTGAATACTATCCCGAACAGAAGAAAAATAAATGTATTTATCATCATTACTGAATGTCGGTTGATTATCATAACCATTACGATCAGTGATGTTTACAGCATTGTTCAACGTATATTTCCCATTCCCGTTTTCTAGATCAAATAACCAAATATCAGTAGATGGAATTTGTGCTTCAGCATTAATTGCCAAAAGCGAAATCAAAACAAATAGTAATTTTCGCATTATTTTCCGGTTCCTTTTGTGATCTCTGTATTTCCTTTTGGATTCAATGGCGCTGCCCAAAGCACACTATCTAAAGTTAAGTCTTTTTCAAATACGGCATAAAAGTGCAAACTATCCGCATCATCATTTACCTGACTTATTCCTTTCAATTCACCCGGTATTTCAAGTCCGGATCTAAGGGTATACGTGAGTAAACCTTTCTTTATATAAACCTTATAAATACTTGAAGTAGTAGAGGATGTATTGTTTTGTTTAGATAAATAATATGGACCGGAAATTTGAATACTTTGTTCTTTCAATTCCGCTTTGTCGCCTGTATAAATAAAAGCAAAAAATCTTCCGGGCGAACGAATAAAAAAGATCAAGCTGATCAAATAAAGTCCAAAATAGAATTTGAAAAATGGATATTTTTTTTGTCTTAACCAGGCACCAAAAAGGATAAAACCGGAACAAAGAGTCAATAAAAGTATAACATGAGATGAAGTTAATTCATGAGCAGCTGCTTTCACATCTGAATAGCTCCATATGGATATTAGCAAGAAAATGAAATGAATACTTGTCAACCCCAGAAGTACTCTGGTATTGATATTCTTACCAATGATAAGCATGATCAATGCGGCGATCATACTGATGACAAAGAGTGTGACAGACAATACCAGGAGCATATTAGTTCTTTGACTGGATCAATTTCTCAAGCGAATACATCTCGTCACGCATCTTGGCGGCTTCAATAAAATCGAGCTCTTTAGCTGCTTTTTCCATGGCTCTTCGGGTATCATTGATGATCTTCCGGATCTCATCTTTACTCATAAACTGAAAGACCGGATCAGCAGCAATACCATTGCTCTCCAACCTCACATATGCTTTGGTCTCGGCTACTTTAGAATTAGCAACTGAAGTTTGTCCAAGTATAGATTCCTTAGATTTAGTAATGGCAGTAGGAGTGATGCCATGTTCTGTATTATAGGCAAGCTGTTTTTCTCTTCTGCGGTTAGTCTCATCTATAGTTTGCTTCATGGATCTTGTGATCTTATCGGCATACATGATCACTTTACCATTTAAGTTTCTGGCCGCTCTTCCTGCTGTTTGCGTTAAAGAACGTGTGCTGCGAAGGAAACCTTCTTTATCTGCATCAAGGATTGCTACGAGTGAAACTTCCGGAAGATCCAATCCTTCACGAAGCAGGTTAATCCCAACCAAAACATCAAAATTACCCAACCTCAGATCACGGAGAATTTCAACACGATCCAAAGTATCAACTTCAGAATGGATATATCTGCATCTGATATCCAATCGGGTCATGTATTTGGTCAGCTCTTCAGCCATTCTTTTCGTCAGTGTGGTGACTAATACACGTTCATCCTTAGCTACGGTCAATGCGATCTCTTCCAGAAGATCATCCACCTGATTCTGACTGGGTCTAACATCTATGACAGGATCCAGCAATCCTGTTGGACGGATCACTTGTTCCACTACCACACCTTCGCTTTGCTGCAATTCGTAATCGGCAGGAGTAGCGCTCACGTATATGGCTTGCTTTACTATGCTTTGGAATTCCTCAAATTTTAAGGGCCGATTATCCATAGCTGCAGGAAGTCTGAAGCCGTAATCCACTAAATTTATTTTTCTTGAGCGGTCTCCTCCATACATAGCCCCGATCTGTGAAACTGTGACATGGCTTTCATCGATGACCATCAGGAAGTCATCCGGGAAATAATCCAATAAACAGAAAGGTCTTGATCCGGGAGGGCGGCCGTCAAAATAGCGGCTATAATTTTCAATACCTGAACAATATCCCAATTCACGGATCATCTCCAGATCATATGTAACGCGGTCTTCGAGACGTTTAGCTTCAAGCGGTTGTTTCACGGAACGGAAGTATTCAACCTGTTCCATCATATCATCCTGAATCTGAAAGATGGCGTCCTTAATACTGTCTTTGGAAGTCACAAAAATGTTAGCCGGGAAGATTACAACTTCATTGAGCTTCTCGATTCGCTTTCCAGTTGGAGGATCAAAACTTTCAAGTTCTTCAATTTCATCACCAAAAAAAGTTATTCTGAAACCATGATCCGAATAGGCAAGAAAAACGTCAACCGTATCACCTTTAACTCTAAAATTGCCTCGTTTGAATTCCGCCTCAGTCCTTGAATACAGACTGGTAACCAATTGATGCAGGAACGCATTTCTGCTTATCTTATCTCCCACACATACACGATGAATATTCTCTTTAAAATCGGCCGGATTTCCAATACCATAAATGCAGGAGACTGAACTAACAACAATAATGTCTCTTCTGCCGGATAGGAGTGAAGTGGTAGTACTAAGTCTTAATTTTTCTATCTCTTCGTTAATGGATAGATCTTTTTCAATATAAGTATTTGAAGAAGGCAGATAAGCTTCCGGTTGGTAATAATCGTAATATGAAACAAAATATTCAACAGCATTATTGGGGAAAAACTGTTTGAATTCACCATACAATTGGGCTGCAAGAGTTTTATTGTGACTCAATACCAATGTTGGTCTTTGTACTTGCTGTATAACATTAGCTACGGTAAACGTTTTACCGGAACCGGTTACGCCTAACAGTGTTTGAGCTTTATCGCCTCTGATAACACCCGCGACAAGTTGTTTTATTGCTTCAGGTTGATCACCTGTAGGTTCGAACTCAGAAGTTAATTTGAAATCCATTGCTTAAAAATACTAAAAAAGAGCCGTATCAGGCATTCCAAAGTTCCCATGCTTTATCGGCTTGTAAATGCAACATCTCTAATCCATTTTTTATTTTGGCACCCATTTCAGCACCTTTCTTTAAAAATTCGGTCTGGTCCGGATTATATACCAGATCAAACAAAAAGTGTGAAGAAGTCAATGCTTCATAAGGGATCTCAGGTGAGTTGTTAATATCAGGATACATCCCAACAGGAGTAGTATTAATTATAAGTTTATGGGATGCCAGGATATCATGGTCAAGGTCTTTATATGCTATGGTGCCTAAAGCTGAAGGATCTCTTGCTACCACTACAAAAGGGATTTTATTCTTCGCCAGAGCATATTGAACTGCCGCGGCTCCACCGCCATTACCCAGAACAATTGCTTTTAGCTCTTTTGTCTTTTTAATGAATCCTAAAAGACTTTCGTTGAATCCGGTAACATCCGTATTATATGCATCGATCCCTCTAACATTACCTTCATAATCACGGGTAATCATCAATGTATTGGCAGCACCTGTTTCAATGACTTCAGGACTCATCCACGTACAATACTCAAGTACTTCTTTTTTATAAGGAATGGTAATATTCAAGCCTTTCAGCTTTTTATTGGTATTTAATAATTCTATCAGTTCTTCAATTTTACCGATAGGATACAATTTGTATTCATATCGATCTTCCAGGCCCAGAATTTTAAATTTTTCAGCGAAATAGTTTGACGAAAAAGAATGCGTCAGTTGTTTTCCAATAAGTCCAAAGCAGATCATTATTATTCAGGATCCGAAGCAAATTTTTCAATAAGTAAAACAATAGCAAAACCAAAGGCCGCAAGTAATAGGGCTAAGGCCAATTGTGGTTCCATGCCTGTTAAGGCTCTGAATGCATCAGGTGAAACATTATCCTGAATCAAGGGGTGCAGGGCACCTTTACTGTCCGTATAATAACTAACAGTATGTTTCCAGGGCCAAACCTTATTTAAAGATCCGATCATAAATCCGGCAAGCAACGCGACAGTCAGATCATGATATTTTTTCAATAGCCAGGTAAGAACATGAGAAAAGACTAACAATCCGGAAACTGCACCTGTTCCAAAAAAGATAATGACATCAAGTTTAAACTCGCTTAGTGAGCTGAGGATAAACTGATATTTCCCCATTAGTAACAGGATAAAACTTCCTGAGATCCCAGGGAGTATCATTGCACAAATGGCTATGAAACCTGATAAGAAGATGAACCAATAAGCTTCAGAAGTTTGTGCCGGAACCAAAATGGTGATATAATAGGCTATCACTATCCCTATAAAACCGGAAATATAAACAGATGTATTATGCTCTTTAATAGATTTCCATACAACTACAGCGCTGGCTATGATCAAACCAAAAAAGAAAGACCAGAGGGGGACAGGATTACGTTCCAGAAGCAGGAGGATGACTTTTGAAAGAAGTGCAACAGAGATCCCGATTCCTGCTAAAAGATAAATGAAAAAAGAGAAATTTATCTTAGCCCAGAATCCTTTAAGATCTCCTTTAATTAAATTGGCTGTTATCGCCAAACTTACGTCACGGATAGAAGAAACCAGTTCTTCATATATACCGGTAATAAAAGCAATGGTTCCACCACTAACACCGGGTACAACATCGGCTGCACCCATGAGGGCACCTTTAGCGGTGAGTAGGATCTTTTCGGAAAAGTTTCTGGCCATTAAATGAGATCCATTGTAGGGTCAACTTCTTCAGACCAGGCTTGTAGCCCACCTTTTAGATTCACCAGGTTATCAAAACCAAATCTTCTTTCCAGCTCTTTAATTGCATTTGTGCTTCTGTTCCCGCTTTTACAATGAAAAATAATCTCACGATCACGCGGTAATTTTTCAGCATAATCCAACAACTGAACTAAGGGAACAGATTTAGCTCCAATATTAGCAATTTGATATTCATAAGGCTCTCTGATGTCTATGATCATAAGCTCTTTTCCGCTATCCATCATGGATTTAAGTTCCGTTGCCGTGATCTCTTTCATAAGATTATTCACTTGCTTCGAGTGTAGCATTAAGCTCATCTTTTGTTTGATCCATAAATTGGAAAAAAGTATCGCTTCTAAGTCCTACTCTCAAACTTTCGAGAGCAATTACTTCATGAGGGGCAATATTTCCAAGATTAACATTGGCACCGAATAATTTCACGAACCAAGCCTGTTGCGATTTTTGAGGCGCTTCCCAAATAATATTCTCAGGCGCAACTTTAGAGATGATCTTATTGATCAGTACCACATGTGTTTTCCCATTCGGTCGAAAGATCCCGACAGTACCACTTTCTCTGGCTTCGGCAATCACTTTCCAGCTACCGGCATCCAGCTCTTTCTGCATCATATCAATCCAAACATTTGGACGGATAATAATACCTTCTTCTTTAGAACCTACTTCAGATAATACTTTTACCTGAGTGGATAATTCACGGATGATCCTCAGTTTCTTTTCATGAGGTAGGGTGATGGAGCCATCGCTGACTTCGGCCATCTCTACTCCAAATTTATCCAGCATCAGACGAAACTCTTTATACATACCCCGGATAAGGTATGCTTCGAGCAAGGTTCCTCCAAAATAGACGGGAACTTTGAGGTCTTTATACATCTTTAATTTCCCTTCCAGGTTGGGAGTGAGAAAAGATGATCCAAATCCAAGTTTTACTACATCTATGTAGGGTCCGCTAATGGAGATCATGTCTTCTGCTTCTCTTATACTCAGGCCTTTATCCATTACCATGGTTAAGCCATGCTGACGGGGTATAACCGTGCGCTCAGGTATTTGCGTTAAATGAAAATTCATGAAGGATTTCTGTACAATTCTATAAGGTTCAGGATCTTAGGATCTTCAACTATCTTAGGCATCCATTTCAATAATTCAATGTGCCCGTTGAAGTTTGCAAGCAGTGCAAGATGTAAATAATCACATGCATCTGCAATACGTCCTGCAAGGTAAGAAGTTTGAACTAGTTTATATTGTATTTCAGTATTATCAGGGTGATGTTTTATTCCAAGAAGCACCATTTCCAGGGCTTGGGTAAATTGTTCATTCTCAATATATAGATCCGTATAATCCAACCAGATATCCGGATTTTCAGCTTCCAGTTCAGTTACTTTTTGATAATATTTTGAAGCTTCTTCGAAATTATTAAGTCGGGCATAACAATCGCCAAGAGCATAGCAATATTCTGAATTATCTTCATCGATATCTAATGCTTTTCTGATGAAGTGGATGGCTTCATAATATCTTTCTTCACTTTCCAGGGTAACGGCTACTCCAAACCATGCATCTCCGAAGTCAGGTTCGATCCGGGCTGCTTTCTTGTAGTTATCCCTAGCTTCATCCATCCGGTTAAGTTTCTCATAGCATTCACCTATGTTATAATAGGTTATGGCATCCGGAGTTTCGAATTCAAAAGTCTGAATATAGCATTCTATTGCCTTTTCAAAAAGATCCAGATTAGCATAGGTATTTCCCATATTGAAATGAGCAGAAGCGAAATCAAACTTAATAAGTATACTATATTCAAATGCTCGCAAAGCCTCATCAAAACGGCCTAAGCGGTTATAGACTATACCCAGATTATACCAGGCCGTACATGAATAAGGCTCATTATCAATGTATTGCTCATAAAAAGCAACGCTTTCCTCAAATTTATTGGTGATGTCGTAACAATAAGCGATCTCATATAATGCTATCTCTGTATGTCTTTCATCATTCAGACATTGCTTGAAATATTCAATTGCTCTGTCGTATTCACCCCAACTTTGATAGCTGTAAGCAATATTGATCTTTAATGTTTCAGGATCTTCAGATAATGGCAGAGCGGAAGCAAAGTTTCTGATCGCTTCTTCGTAATTCTCCAACTGACTATATATTCCACCACGGACCATATAAATGTCAGCGTCAGACGGCTCCATATTTTGAGCTTTATCCAGAACCAACAAGGCTTCATTGCACTGGTCTGTGATAGCCAATAGCTGAGCTTGCTTTAATAAAAATGAAACAGAATAGGGGTGTTGTGAGCAGGCATAATCAATTACCTGTAAACCTTTTACAGGATCATTGCGATCAAAATAGTGATCTATTATGCTCAGGAAAGTATCGACATCAAAGAAATATTGATCTCTTCTTCGAATCATTTCCTCAAAACGTTCGACAGAATGCCTGATCTCTTCATTCTCCTGTTCGAAATTCTCAAAATCTTCGTCCATACTTTTGCCTTTGCTGAGAATAATCTTACTTAGAACAAAGGTATAAAAATATAGAGGATTAAGCCTTGCATTATTGAAAGTTATAAACATGCCTTTGTGCAATTATTATTTGCTAAAAGTGAGCTAAAAGCCTCAGTAAATAAGAATAAATGCTCAGGATGCTGTATCTTTGCAGCCTTAAAAATTTATTATTTTGACATTAATCAGATCAATATCCGGAATCAGAGGAACTATTGGAGGAGAACCGGGAACAGGACTTACTCCTACAGACACAGTTTTATACGCAGCTGCCTATGCAGCCTGGCTTAGAGAACAAAATCCCAACAAAAAGAGATTGAAGGTTGTTATTGGCAGAGATGCCCGTATATCCGGCGCGATGATCAATCAATTGGTTTCCGGAACCCTGATGGGCTGCGGTTGCGATGTGATAGATCTGGGTTTGAGTACTACACCCACAGTTGAAATGGCTGTACCTGCAGAAAAAGCAGATGGAGGTATCATTCTCACGGCCAGTCACAATCCTAAACAATGGAATGCGCTTAAGTTATTGAACAATAAAGGTGAATTTATTTCCGCTGCTGAAGGTGGCAGATTGTTGGAGATCGCTGAAAAAGGGGAGTTGAACTTCAGTGCTGTAGGGGATCTTGGTCAGTATTCCCAGGACCATACCTGGATAGATAAGCATATTGAAAAGATCATTGCATTGCCATTGGTAGATGTGGAAGCTATCTCTAAAAAGAAATTCAAGATCGTTATTGATTGTGTTAATTCAACTGGTGGATTGGCATTGCCAAAACTATTGAAAGCACTTGGTGTAAATGATGTAGTTGAATTATACTGTGATCCAACAGGTGAATTCCCGCATAATCCTGAACCTTTGCCTGAGCATTTGAGTGATCTTTCACAGGAAGTAAAACGCAGCAAAGCTCATCTGGGTATAGTTGTAGATCCGGATGTTGACAGACTTGCTATGGTATGTGAAGACGGGGAGATGTTTGGTGAGGAATATACATTGGTTGCAGTTGCCGATTATGTTTTGAGCAATAAAAAGGGAAATACAGTTTCTAACCTCAGCTCAACGCGTGCGTTGAGAGATGTGACTGAAAAGCAGGGTGGGACTTATTTTGCATCTGCAGTAGGCGAGGTGAATGTTGTTGAAATGATGAAGGCAGAAAATGCAGTCATCGGAGGAGAAGGTAATGGTGGGATCATATATCCTGAGCTGCATTATGGTAGAGATGCTATGGTCGGTATCGCTTTGTTTCTTTCGCATTTGGCCAAGTCGGGCAAGTCTACGAGCATGCTTAGATCTAAATATCCGAATTACCATATCTCTAAAAACAAGATCGAGCTTACACCGGATGTGGATGTAGATGGTATCCTGGCTTCAATTGAAGAAAAATACAAGAAACAGCCTGTCAATTCGGTTGATGGTGTTAAAATAGAGTTTGATAAGGAATGGGTGCATTTGAGAAAATCGAATACTGAGCCTATCATCAGGATATATGCTGAGAGCACTTCTTTGACCACTGCTGAGAATCTGGCAGAGAAGATCATCATGGATATCAAGGATCTGATCACGACGAAGGTTTAGATCGAGTTCTGACCTGGCTTTCCTTTTGGAACCGCAAAGACTGCAAAGTTTTTCGCAAAGACGCCAAGAATTCTTTGCAGAAAGCTATTTGCGCCTCTGCGAAAAACTCATGCGCCTTTGCGGTTTCATCTTTAAAGTTTTCCGCAGAGCACTATTCCCCAGAAATCCGTAATTTTGCAGAAATCCCCAATCCTGAATGAAAGTATATCTTGATAATGCCGCTACAACACCCATAGATCCGGAAGTTGCAGATGCGATGATACCTGTGCTGAGAGAGCAATTTGGTAATCCGTCTTCTATTCATCAATTCGGACGTGAGGCTAAATCTACTGTTGAGATCGCACGCAGAAATATAGCGAAGATGGTTGGAGCAGCTCCGGGTGAGATCTTTTTTACATCTGGCGGTACAGAGGCCAATAATATGGCCATCCGTTGCGGAATTGCTGATAATGGGATCACACATGCCATCACCTCACCCATAGAGCATCATGC
>JBBKWX010000015.1:0-5095 GCA_037969175.1 Bacteroidia bacterium
GCTTCATGATCTGCGATCAATTTTACTCCCAGCTTTCCAAACTCATGAATGTAATTTGAGAATACCGGGTGCGACAAAAGTGGAATATGACCAAAGGTATCATGAAACATATCCGGCTCTTCCAGATAATCTAAATTCTCCGGACTCCTCAGCCAGGTTGATGAGCAGAATTTTTTGTTTGCAAGAAGTTTAAAGAAATCTTCTACAGGAATCAAACCGGGAACAACTTCAATTTCCCATCCTGTTTGATTTATAAACCACTTGCTTACTTCCTTAAAATCAGGAATACTATTTCCATTAAGTACAGGTTCTATTCTGGAAAGGCTCTCCAGATATGGCTTTCCGGCATATAATTTCAGGTTTTCTGCTTGTCGTGTGAATAATGTATTCCACACTTTTTGATCTGTGGATGTGTATTTGTTCATCTCTTGCTCCATACAATTTCGTTTTTCTAATCAATAAAAAACCCGGCTCACTTCTGGAACCGGGCTTCATAAATAGTATACTTAATACCTACTCCCTATTCCTTACAGAATTGAATTGATAATAATAGGTAAGGTTTGATGTTGAGTTCATTTGAAATAAATGTAACATATTAAATTTAAAAAAACTAATCATTATTTTCCGGAATTGGGTTTCTAAAACTGTTGAATTACATCATAAGAAAATATCTACAAGGAAAATCTGTACAAATTTTACTACAGAATAAACGGAGAAAATACATGGAATACGCAGATATCTAACATTTTAAACTCGAGATACATAAAATAAATTCTCAGTGGTTAAAACGTTTCTTCTTTTTCCCGCAGAATACGCAGAGTATAATACACTATTACAATTGCAATTCGGTTACATATCTCAACCAATGTTTTTCCATATCCGCAGATCTCACAGACAATATCTGTAGAGAATTTTCAGCGAGATCTGCGGAAATGGAAACTTGGTTTTTTTCTATAAAAACATTCATTAAGAAATATTGATATTTTGAAATGCTCTGTGGGATTAGCGGGAAATTTTATCTGTGTATACTCTGTGGTAAAAAATCCAGGATAAAAAACTAAAATTTATTCTTGTCAACAATGATAGCCAATACCTAATCCTGCTGTATTGCAGATCAAACTAAATAATAGTCTGATATTCTCAGGAATCAGTCATTCCGGCCTGTTAACAATCCATTGTTGATACTATGATAAGCATAATATTCTAAATCAATTAGTTTCAATTAAATTTGTGTTTGATAAAAACGACAAAATGAAAAGACAATTACTTTTAATTATCGCAATTATTGCTTCCGGATTATTTCTTTCAAATGCAGCTCTTGCAACTCAAAATGCAAGTAACAGTAAGATAAATCAATTATCCTTATTGAAGAAAAGCACTATTCACACTGAGAATGTTGAAAGATCGGCACCAACATTCCGCTTAAAAGATTCCCGTTTTCTAAGCTGGAATTCAATTTCATGGGACACTTTAACCAAAAGTGAATACAGCTATACTCAAAGCACAGTGTTATCTCAAAGCATCAATTCACAATATTCAAGCGGAACATATACTCCAAGTGACAGGTCATTATTTACATACGACAGCCAGGGAAGGCTCACCATGTTTCAACTCCAGACCTGGAATGGTAGTGTATGGGAAAATTATTACAGGAACACTACTGCGTTTAATTCCAATGGAGATATCAGCCTCGAATATCAGATCAATTGGTTTGGCGGAACCTGGGATACTATCTATGGAAGAAAACATATTTATGTATATGACATGAACAATCACATGACGAATTATATCCAACAAGTATTAGATAATGGTGTGTGGGTGAATGAATATCAAGAAACGTATACTGTTAATGCTCAAGGTGCGTGGTTAACCTTTACGACTCAGGAATGGGATGCTAATCTTAATTCCTGGGAAAATCTGGAGTATTACTATAACATTACCTGGTATGATTTCAGCCAAATGCTTCCATCCTCCGCTGATATGAAAACCTGGAATGGCAGTGCATGGGAGGATAATTCTCAATTCCTAATTACCTATACCGGAAACGGAGATCCACTCATTGATTTATATAAAGAATGGAATGGGTCGGCATGGGTAAACTCTGAACAAACTACATATAATTATACCAATAACTTATTGACATTGGAATTGTATCAGGAATGGAACGGACAATGGGATAACTTGGAGAAATATGAATATCAGTATGATACCTATGGAAATGTTACATTGTCAACTGACTGGTCATACAATGGCTCGTGGAATCAATTTGCTGGAGACAGGTATACATACGCGTATGATGCAAACGGAAACATGCTTAAAAACATCATTGAAAATTTTGATAATATAGCATTGTTCTATTTTAATAATGCTCAATTCCTCTACTCTTACGATAATGTAACTTCAATAAATAACATCGAAAATAATTCAATGTTAATTTATCCTAATCCTTCTTCGGAAACTCTTTTTGTTAAAGGAATGAAAGCAAATGATAATACATCGATAGAAATTCTTTCTCTTGACGGTAAATTGATCCACACGTATACTCAAGTAAGTGAAGAAAGTAAAATTGATATCAGAAACTTTGATAATGGAGTTTATATTATTCGGGCTATCTCGAATTCAGGAATACAGACAAGTAAGTTTATCAAGCAATAATCAAAACAGGAAATTGAAAGAGGGCCTTAATGGCCCTTTTTTTATGCCCTTTAATGACTACTTTAGCATATGCGCCTGCTTGAAATAATTATCCCTATTGAAGATAAAGATCGTATCGATGAGATATTTTCCGGAGAGCTGGCAATCGAGAAGTTTTATGATTCAATAGATGAGCATAAATTATTACTACGTGTACTTGTAGAAAATGAATCTGTAAATGAACTTCTAAAGCTGATTGAAGAAAGATCATCTAAATACAGAATAATTATTCTCCCTGTAGAAGCAACACTGCCGCGGAAAGAAGAAGTGGTAAGAGAAGAAGAAGAGAAAATAAAACTAGGGAAATTTATTACAATCAGTAAGGCTGAATTGTATGAAGATATAGAGAAGCCGGTAGGTCTCTCATTCAACTTCATCTCTATGGTACTCTTATCAGCTATTGTTGCGGGTATCGGATTGCTAAAAAACAATGAAGCCATCATAATTGGCGCTATGGTAATTGCCCCATTTTTAGGTCCGAATATTTCACTTTCATTTGGAACTGTCCTGGGTGATCTTACCATCATCCGGAAATCACTATTGACCGGTATTGTCGCTACAGTACTGGCTTTGCTGATATCCATCATCTGGGGCTATATCTCATCGGATACACCCTCCATGAACCATGATATCCGAATAGAATACAGAGATATATTACTTGCTTTGGTTTGTGGTTTTGCAGGTGTTCTATCTATCCTCAACGGGCAAGGTTCTGCGCTTGTTGGAGTGATGGTAGCTGCAGCATTATTGCCACCACTGATGAGAGCTGGATTGTTTTTAGGTGGTGGTTTTTATCATGCTTCACTACATTCATTTATGATCTTCATTGCAAATATTATCAGTCTTAATTTAGCCGGGATCATTACTTTTTATGTCAGTGGTGTTCGGCCTGATAAATGGTGGGATGAAGAGAACGCCAAAAGAAAAACACGCAGAGCAGTTTTGGGCTGGGTGATTGCACTTGTAATAACCATCATCGCAATTGCCTTGCTGAGAATATTTTTTCCTGAAGTTGCTAAAGTGCAATAAGGTTATTTTCCTTTACTATTTTTATTGTGTAGCATGCGTTCTGCTTTTAGCTATTTTTGCACAAATCTTCCCCAAATAAATGAAACCAATAGAAACAATTATTGAAAAATTAGTATTCTCAAGTAGATGGATCCAGGCTCCTTTATATCTTGGATTGATCGTTGGAGGTATTTTATATTCATATAAATTTATGATCGAATTGATCCATCTCTGCACAGAAATCAATACGATCACTGAATCAGCATTGATGCTGGGAGTCCTCACACTGGTTGATATCACCATGGTAGCCAACTTATTGATCATGGTCATCATTGGTGGATATTCAACTTTTGTCAGCAAGATCGATCTTGAAAATCACGAAGACAGACCGGAATGGTTAAAGAAAATTGACGCCGGAACGCTGAAAGTTAAGCTTGCAGGTTCATTGGTTGGAGTTTCCGGTATTCATTTGCTACAGTCTTTTATCAATATTCAAAATAAAGACCCTGAGCATCTTAAATGGCAAGTCATTATTCATATAGTATTCCTGCTATCGGCTATCATGCTTGCTTACACTGAAAAGATCCTTCACAGTAAGCATTCCTAATTTTTTCCTGCTCCAAATTTTTGTAATTTAGAAATTGTATCCACGAAAATGAGTATGAAGTTAGAAGAAGTAATGGCAAAGCTTGAAAGCCTGGGAACGGAGCAGACCAGAAAGACCTTTAAAAGACATGGTGCCCCGGACAATTTTTTCGGAGTAAAAATTGGAGATCTTAAACCTCTTCAGAAAAAGATCAAAAAAGATCATGACTTGTCGAAGGCCTTGTACGATAGCGGGAATTCCGATGCCATGTATCTGGCCGGACTTATAGCAGATGAAACAAAGCTGACAAAAGCAGATCTTAATTCCTGGGCGAAGAAAGCAACCTGGTATATGCTCAATGAGTACACGGTAGCGTGGGTTGCAGCGGAAAGCAATCATGCATGGGAACTTGCAAAAGAGTGGATAGAATCTAAAGAAGAAAAAATAGCTTGCGGCGGCTGGGCAACGTATTCCAGCATACTAAGTATTGCACCCAATGAAAATATAGACATCGATCTGATCAAAAAATTGTTAGATCGTGTTGCCAAAGAAATTCATGGTGAGCGTAACAGAGTTAGATATACCATGAATGGTTTTGTGATCGCATGTGGTTGCTGGATCCCTGAACTAAATCCCTATGCAAAAGAGATCGCAAAAAAGATCGGGAAAGTAGATGTCAATGTAGGAGATACGGCTTGTAAAGTACCACTTGCTCTGGAGTATATAATTAAAGTAGAGAAGGCCGGGCGGCTGGGGAATAAGAAGAAGACAGCGAGATGCTGAGATGAGTGCGGTAGTGCAGAGTAA
>JBBKWX010000016.1:0-4932 GCA_037969175.1 Bacteroidia bacterium
CCATTGGAACAGATCAAAACCAAATTATTGCAATTAAAAGAAGCCGGGAGACTTGACAAAGTGAAGATGTTACTGTTGACCAATTGCACTTTTGATGGTTTGGTATATAATGTAGAACGTGTAATGGAAGCGGTTCTTGCGATCAAACCTGACATGGTTTTTTTATGGGATGAAGCCTGGTTTGCCTTTGCAGGATTTGCATATAACTATAGGCAACGTACGGGTATGTACGTAGCTAAAAAGCTGTACGAGAAATATAATAGTGTTCAATATCGGGAACACTATACTGAACATATTGAAGCTTTGAAAATTGGAGAGCAAGCTACATTACCTGATCCAGATAAAGTCAAGATTCGTGTTTATGCAGCCCAAAGTACACATAAGACCTTGAGCAGTTTTAGACAAGGTTCTATGATCCATGTTTGGGATGAAGATTTCCGCAGAAAAACAGAGACCACTTTTCTCGAAGCATACATGACCCATACCTCTACTTCACCAAACTACCAGATGTTGGCGTCATTAGATATTGGCAGAAGACAAGTGCAACTTGAAGGATTTGAATTGGTAGAGAAGAGCATTGAAATGGCTATGGTTCTGAGGGCAAAGGTGAATGACAATCCTCAACTGAGCAAGTACTTTGATGTCCTGACCGTGAAAGATTTTATTCCTAATGAATTTCGACAAACCGGGCTTAACGAATACTACAACAAACATGATGGCTGGAACCGAATGGATAAGGCTTGGGAGAATGATGAATTCGTTTTGGACCCAACTAAAATAACTTTATACATTGGAAAAACAGGGGTTGATGGCGACACCTTCAAGAATAAATATTTGATGGATAAATTTAATATCCAGATCAATAAAACATCTCGGAATACTGTGCTGTTCATGACCAATATTGGAACCACCAGAGGCAGCATAACTTATCTGATCAATGCCCTTTTAAAAATTTCAGATGAATTGGATGATGAGTTAAAAGCCTTGAATGACAAGGAAAGGGAAATCAGGGCTAAGAGAATTCATTCTTTAACTCAGGAGGTTCCCCCATTACCGGATTTCAGTTATTTCCATCATTCATTTCAGGCTGTTCCGGGAGTGCCGGGAGGGAATCTACGCGAAGCTTATTTCTTAGCTTATGACGAAGAAAATTACGAATATATTCCATTAAACGAATGCTTGTCTGTCATGCATTCCGGAAGAACATTGGTTGCTTCTACTTTCGTTATTCCATATCCACCGGGATTCCCGGTCTTAGTTCCCGGACAAGTCGTCAGCGATGAAATCATCAATTTCCTGACAGCATTAGATGTAAGTGAAATACACGGATACCGTTCAGATCTGGGTCTTAGGGTATTCATGGAAAAGGTTCTGGACAGACATAAAATTACTACTTCAATGGGCAGTATGTCCAATGGAAAAAATAAAAAACAATTAATTTAATCATTGAAAAATATTCCTATGCCTACAAAAAAAACAAAACCCGAAAATAAAGTTGTCAAAACAACTACTACAAATAAAGTTGCCAAACCAATTAGCACAAAAACAACTGCCGTAAAAAAACTTACTACGCCCGAAGTTCTAAATGGCGTACACGATATTAGGAGATTCTTTCATAAAAATGAAACGCCTCTCTATTTTATTAGTGCTACTAATTTCAATATGCTTGGAGCCGATGAATGGATAAAAGGATTTAAATTTATTTCCCATATCGAATGTTTTGGCGGACAGCATCCAAACGTCTTTTCTCCTAAAGAGGAAATACCGCATGACGAATTCACAAGTATTGAAGACATAAATAACTATCTCCTTCAGCATCCCGAAGTACAGGATTATTTAACGACAAGAAAAAAGGGTAAAGAAGTTGGAAAGGCCATGTTTCTTATGTTTGATGAAAAAACAGAGAAGCTTGCCAAAAAATTAGGTTTAGAAATAATGTTCCCTCCGGCTAAGATGCGTACTTTGATGGATAACAAGGTAAATACAAATCGCATTGCTGAAAAGGCAGGCGTACCATGTGTTCCCTATGTACTATCGCCTGTTCTGGATTATACACATTTAACAAAAGTTTCTAAAGTTCTTGGAAATGACCTGGTAATTCAAACGCCTTATGGTGACTCAGGTCATACCACTTTCTTTATCTCCAATGAAGATGAATTCAAAAAATATGAAGAAGAGATCGTAAAAGAAAAAGAAGTTAAAATAATGAAACGCATCAATTGCAAAGGTTCTGCAATAGAAGCCTGTGTAACGAGACACGGTACTATAGTGGCCCCATTGATGACGGAACTTGTTGGGTTCAAAGAATTGACTCCGTACAAAGGTGGTTGGTGTGGAAATGAAATCTATCCTGAAGCATTTACTCCTGAAATTCGGAAAAAGGCAGCAAAATATACCCAGCTTTTTGGTGATCAATTAAGAAAAGAAGGATACAAAGGATACTTCGAATTGGATTTCCTGATCGATCAGGATAATGGAGAAATTTATCTTGGCGAATTAAATCCAAGAGTTACGGGAGCGAGTTCAATAACAAATCACGCTGTTTTTGCTTTGGCAGATGCACCACTTTTTGTATTCCATATTCTGGAATGGATGAATGTAGAATATCAATTAAATATTGCTGAGTTAAATAAAAGATGGGCACTTCAAGAAAACTTAGATGGATGGAGCCAGTTGATCATCAAACATACTGAAAATACGATTGAATATGTATCTGCAGCCCCAAGATCCGGGATCTGGAAAATGTTTGATAATGGCCATATTCAATTTGACAGGATGGATACACATAGAAAAGCTGTTGAGAGCGAGAAAGAAGCGTTCTTTATGCATATAGCCAAAGAAGGAGATTACTTATATGAAGGAGCTGATATGGGGATCTTGGTATCAAGAGGTCGCATGATGACAGATGATTTCAAACTTAACGAACGTGCAAAAAAATGGATAAGTGCCATACATGGAAAATATGCTTCTGAACTTGTTGAAGACAAACGAGAAAAACCGATACTTGCGGGTACTTTAACTAAGTAGAATATTAATTCCGGTTATTTTAATTTGTACTAATTTCATATTTGAAAAATGTAATAATTAATTTACCATGGATGCAGAAATACTTAAATTAATTGTAGGCTTAATAGATTCTATATCGCCGTATCATCAAACGGACAATCATAAAAAACATGAACTTTAAAAGCATTAATCCATATAACGGAGAGCAAGTAGGCTCATTCACTTCTCTTACTCCGGACGCCTTGGCTGAAAAATTAAATAAGAGTAAGAAAGCTTTTGAATCCTGGAAAGAGGTTTCGCTCTCTGAACGATGCAAACTGCTACTAAAAGCTGGTCAAGTGTTGCGTGATAATGTAGAAGAGTATGCTAAAATGATCACGCTGGAAATGGGAAAGCCTATAACAGAGTCTAGATCGGAAGTGAACAAATGTGCATGGGTATGCGACTATTATGCAGAGAATGCGGAATCCTTCCTTGCAGATGAAATGATACCAACTGATGCTCAACAAAGTTTTGTAACACATAATCCTATTGGAAGTGTGCTTGCTATTATGCCATGGAATTTCCCATTTTGGCAAGTATTCAGATTTGCTGCACCGACGCTGACATCAGGTAACACAGGACTATTGAAGCATGCTGCCAATGTATTTGGATGTGCAAAATTGATTGAAGAAGTATTTGAAAAAGCAGGATATCCTGCAAATGTATTTCAAAACTTATTGATTCATCATGATCAAATAGAACAAGTTATTTCTCATGAAAGTGTAAGAGCAGTGACTCTCACAGGAAGTGAAAGAGCAGGATCTGCAGTGGCAGCCATAGCAGGTAAAAACATTAAAAAATCACTGTTAGAACTTGGTGGAAGTAACGCATTTATAGTTTGGGAAGATGCAGATATAGATAAGGCAGTAAAGATTGCTGTTACTTCAAGAATGTTAAATTGCGGACAAAGCTGTATCGCTGCTAAACGCTTTATTCTTGTTGAAGGTATTTATGATGATTTTGTTACAAAATTTGCTGAAGCGGTCAAACTTTTGAAGTCGCAAGATCCCTTGGATGAAAGTACGGAAATAGGACCTATGGCCAGACTTGATCTTGCTGAGGAATTGCAGACTCAAGTAATTGAATCTGTTGCACAAGGAGCTAAATTAATACTTGGCGGTAAACAAAACGGCTGTTACCATGAACCTACAATCCTGGGTGATGTTAAACCCGGTATGCCTGCTTTCGATCAGGAAACTTTTGGTCCTTTAGCAAGTATGATCAAAGCTAGAGATATAGACCATGCATTTGAACTTTCGGAAAATTCCAATTATGGGCTCGGGGTAACAGTGGTTACTGAGAATATAGAAACAGCATTAAAATATGCAAGTAGAGTTAGTGACGGAGCCTACTTTGTAAATGAACTTGTGAAATCAGATCCAAGACTACCATTTGGTGGAACCAAGCAATCCGGCTACGGACGAGAACTTGCGAAAGATGGCATGATGGAGTTTGTGAATCGCAAAACAGTTTATGTTAAATAATGTTTGATCATTTTTAGGTTTGACAAATTTGTTTTTTACCACGGCGAGCTCAGTCCCGCACATGCGCATATGCGTCAAGCTAACTTTATCAATCTCGTACATATATTGCTAGCCCATGGCTTGTCATACAACACTTTGAATGTAGTTTTATCTTCTGTCTATCAAAAATTATTTAGGATAAGACCAACTGAAGGAACATTTTGGTAAACTTGAATTTTCCTCATAAAAATCAAAGGTATTTGCAAATAGATACCCTTCTTTTTCCCGCTGATCTCACAGATATCGCTTTGTTCAGCGTTTTCTGCGGTCATGAAACGTTATTGCAAGAGATTCACTTTGCATTCGCAGATCTCACAGAATGGAATAAATAGCTTCTGAGAGATCTGCGGGAAATATTCTC
>JBBKWX010000017.1:0-52686 GCA_037969175.1 Bacteroidia bacterium
ATCATTTTCACAGATTGGTGAAAGCAGGAATTTCTAATCCCAAGTTGAGCAAAGAAATTGAGGTTTCGGTGAAGATAAAAATGGATATTACAGAGGAAGATCCATTCGAAATGGGAAGAAGACAACTACTAAATCTGGGACATACATTCGGACATGCATTTGAATCCTGGTCCATGGAAAATGACGCAGACCCATTATTGCATGGTGAAGCTGTGCTTGCCGGTATGATCTGTTGCACATATTTGAGTACAGAAAAAGGAATGCTGGATCCGAAAGTTCAGAATACAATTCTTGATGGATTAAGCATGGATTGTGATCTCTATCTTCCACCGGCTTCTGCTGATGATGACCTCATCCAACTGATGGGTAATGATAAAAAAGCCAATGCCGGAGAAATTACTTTTGTGCTTTTGAAGAACATTGGAGAAGCTTGCTACGGGCAGGTCGCAGAGCGCAATGAAATAGTTTCAGCACTGAAAGCAACACGTGAGTTTTGCAAATCAAAATCAAGACTCGCATGAGTCGGTTTTTACTTATAAAGCCTCCCGAAAAGATCGATGCAACACTAACATTAGGTCCTTCAAAAAGCATCGGAAATCGTTTGTTTATCATCTCTGCCTTGGCAGGAAAGATCATTGCTTTACCCCAAAATTCTTCAGCAGATCTGGTCATCATGCGGCAAGCATTGCTGAATGATTCATCCGAAATTAATGTTGGAGAATCAGGTACTGCTTTGCGTTTTCTTATCGCCTATTATTCGCTGAAAGGGAAGGACGTAAGGATAGCAGGGAAGGGGCGATTGCATGAAAGAACTGTCGGTCCTCTGGTAGATGCACTACGGAGTTTAGGAGCAAAGATCAGCTATGAAAAGAAGGAAGGATTTGCTCCTGTTATGATCCATGCCTCCGGATTGAGAGGCGGAAAAGTAAAACTGGATGTGAGTAAGAGCAGTCAGTTTGTTTCTGCTTTGTTGCTAATAGCACCTTATCTCGAAAAAGGATTGGAGATAGAACAGATAGGCGATGCGGTTTCTGTGCCCTATACCGAACTCACAATTTCGCTGATGAAAATGTGCGGGGCAAAGCTGAAGTCGGATGAAAATATTATTACGGTTTCTTCTGGAAAATATAAAGTTCCTAAGATCGATATAGAAAGTGATTGGAGTGCGGCTGCTTTTTGGTATCAGGCCATGGCCTTGCATCGCGATGCCCGTATTACAATCCATGGATTAGCTGAAAAAAGTTTTCAGGGAGACCAATATCTCACTGAATTATTTTCGAGAATGGGTGTAAAAAGTCATTTTGAAAACACGATTCATAACTTGATTCTGGAAGCAGGACAAAGATCAACTGCGGATGCTACACCTCATATAGATCTCCGCAACTATCCGGACCTTGCGCCATCAGTGGTGTTGACATGTGCAGAACTTTTTAATGATATTCGGATAACCGGTTTGGAAACATTGACCACCAAAGAAAGTAATCGGATCGAAGCTTTACTGCAAGGCTTAACACAATGTGCTTACATTTTTAAAAGTGATAATAAATCATTTATCCATCTAAAAGGAAAATCAGGCACCACAAAATATTCCATGGTGATAGATAGTCATTGTGACCACCGGATAGCAATGGCTTTTGCGATGATGTCTATCGTTTTCGGAGAGATCATTATCAGTGATCCGGATTGTGTAGACAAGTCTTATCCCGGGTTCTGGGATGATATGAAAAATGCAGGATTCCGTATTAAAGAAACTGAACTTAGAACGTCATTCTAAGCTGAGCCTTGATCTCTGATTTATTTCTTCCCTGAATTTCATCCAATGAAGAACCTACGATAGTTCTATTACTGTAATACGTTCTGGAATATCTCAACCATACATCAACACCACGTTTGATATGATATTTTGTGGTGATATAGAAACGTGATCCTTTGTAGTAATAAGCAGGAATAGAGAAGGCATACAGCACATCATTTTCGTAGGAATAGATCCTGCTATCATAGGTATCTGTATCAAACAGCGCATAACGCAAAGACCAGGTGAAAGGGCTTTTCAGACTATTAAAAGAAACATCCTGATAGATCACAAATCCGTTGGATGCTTTATTACCCTGCTTTTCAAAATTTGCAAATTCAACCCGGTTACGAAGTGTTATTGAATTTGAAACTTTCATGCTCATATTGACCCTGAAATTTTGAAGATCTTTATTCACCAAAACATCAACCGGTGCAACTATACCTGTGTTGTTTTCCTGTTTATGAGTGAATTTATAACGTGCATAAAAACTAAGTTTCTTGGACGGAGTAAAATCTATCTGCGACAAATATTCATATCCTTTTGAAGGAGCATCAACCTGATATTTCAACCAGGGGAAATTGAATCTGTCGATATATGCACTTATGTTCCATTTGCGATTCATCTTTGCATTGAAACCCATATACAATCCACGTTCGTTTTGTCCTTTCGATTCAGCCACGGGATTAGCTTGCAATGCCTGATATTCTACTCCATAATCACGGTGCAGTATGGCTAATGAAAGTCTTGGATCCAGACTGACCATCATTCCATTTACAGTAGCATATCCGCCATTTCCGGAATATGCAGTTTCACCGAAGAAGCTAAAGTTTCTGAAACGATATGAATAATGTAAGCCGTAGTTATCAAGTTCTTTGGCTTGAAAATCAAATTTATTATAGAGATAAAAAGTCTTTTTAAGTGGAACAGCAAACTCTGTATGCATTGCTGTAAATCCGATGTCAAATGATTTTTTTCTATATCCTAAATGCGTACCATATAGTGTTTTGTGGATCTTGTTTTTATCCAAAAGTTCGGCCGTAGTTCTGTGGTAGCCGGTTTCCTGAAAAGAAGAAAATGCTTCTAACTGATCTAAACTATCCAGTGCTGAAATATTTCCATCGATCTTATGCGATGAATAAAAAACATCTGCGGTAAAATTTTTCTTTCCCAAAGAAATAGCTCCGCCACGAAGAAATAAATTTTCGTTTACAGAAGTATAAGGTTTAATTCCCTGACCATTTTTGCGGATACTCGCTACATCATTTGATTTCCCAAAAGCCAATCCTGACCAGACTGTAAGCCCCTGGCCGTACTCCACCTGATAGTCGCCGATCGCTATTGCACGGATCAATTTTTTGCCTTTATAGAAAAGATGAGCTGAGTAGAAATCAAAACCGCTATAAGGTTCATACCAATTCTTAACTTCATTACTTCCTTTAAACAATTCTTCCCCTGCATCTTTTTCAGTTACAAATCCCCAACTCAATTTATTACTGAATTGATATCTGTATTTGAAATATAATTTATCAGGACTTCCCAGATATCGGGTATCTGTGGGATTCGTAGGTTCAGTAAATCCTTTCTGAGTTTCTATGGTTCGCTGATAACGTATCAACATTGTATGTTTACCGGAAGAGATCATGGCGCGGATTGAAGAAGAACCGGCATCACCATCTCCGGCCTTTATGTATGGAAGTATGCGATAGATAAAAGGAAGATCAAACCGGGGAACAACTTGTAGTTCCTCATAACGCATCAGCTTACCAAATCTCGCAATGTGAGCTGCGAGTGCATTCGCCTGAAACTCATCCATCAATCCTGAACGTACCCATTCTTCTACATCAACTCTGTTAAGGTCTATCGGGTTTTGCAAATACTGACTTAAACTTTCGAGTAAGGTTGAATAATCCAATTCATCATCAACACCCGATCCAATGTTTTCAAGTTTTTGTTCCAAACCCGAATTCTCCGGCAATGTAGGATCTTGCGCCATGGATAAGATGGGCATAGAAAAAAGGAAGAGCAAAAAGTAGATCTGCTTCATACTTTTATTTCTCTTTAATATATTGAAGATCTGCTTGCGGAGAATAGCCCAGACTTTCATGATAAGAAGCTGAAAGATTTATTCTCATTACACCTAATTGAAGTCCTACACCAAAAGAACTTTCTACAGGACGGGTACTGATACCGCCTCTCAGATAGACTTCAGGAATGACGCGATATTCAATTCCTGCTCTGAATGTAGCAGGGTAGTCAATATTTTTTTCGGTTTCGATAGCTAATATTACTTTTTCATTGAAAGTATATCCCAGACCCAGTTTCATGGTTGTTGGGATCTTTTCATCATTATAATCGGCAAGCTTAGCACCTGTTGGGTTGAATACATGTGCACCCAGAATTAAATTCTCAAATAACTTAACACGTACACCGGCCTCAACAGCAATAGCACCTTTACTGCCGTATCCTTCTGAAATTCGGGTGTTCAGATAATCCAGCTGTATGCCTCCGGAGAAAGACTCCGTGAATTTTCTTGCATAAGCTAAACCTAGTTTACTGTCCTTATAGGATTCAAACCCGAACATCGAATAGCTGAGAGCGAGCGTGCCACCGCTTTTCAAGGGCAATGCAGCTCCAAAAGCGCTCAAGCCCAGCTCAGGCAGCATGAATTTATTTTCATAATAAATGCCGGCAGAAAGACTTTCCAGATGAGCCAGACCCGCTTGATTATTTTGAACCGACCAGATATCAAACAAAGTGACGGAAGCATTTCCCATTCCGGTCGAACGGGCTCCCAATGGGATATTGTCATTAGCAGCCTGAGAACCAAAGCTCAGGAAGATCAATATAATACTTAACTGAATGCTATATTTCATAGGTAATAGCTCTTAGAGGCGGCAAGATACCTAAAAATGTAATGTGCATTTATGCTGCTTATATAAGCCTTAATAGAAGCAGCATTAGCCCGATTTGAATAATTTACTACCTTTGCAGTCATTAAAAATTAGCTCCGAAATGGGTACAACAGAAACTATGGGAAAGAGAGTTACATTGAAGGATAAGACCTTTGAAGTAAGCATTCCGGAGAGTAAAATTCTCGAACGAATAACTGAGCTTGCTAAAGAAATGAATACGGAATTGGCTGAAGAACAGCCTCTTTTTGTGGTGGTCCTTAATGGAGCATTTCTTTTTGCAGCAGAACTGTTCAAGCGACTTGACTTCCCTTGTGAAATTGCTTTCATACGCGTAGCATCTTATGAAGGAACATCTTCAACGGGAAAGATCCGGAACTTATTAGGTTTGGATATAAATCTGGCCGGGCGTAGTGTAGTTATAGTGGAAGATATTGTTGATAGAGGAGATACGATGATGTTCCTACTTACGGAGTTAAATAAGAAAACCCCTGACAGAATCAGAATATGTAGTTTATTATTAAAGCCCAAGGCTTTATTACACGATATAAAATGTGATTATGTAGGTTTTGAAGTGCCAAACGATTTCCTTGTAGGTTATGGATTGGATTACGATGAACTGGGGCGTAATTTGAATGATATTTACACATTAGTGCCTGAAAAGAATTGACCAACAGACATGCTTAATTTAGTTTTGTTCGGCCCACCTGGAGCCGGTAAAGGAACCCAGGCAGAAAGCCTCATCTCAACTTACGATCTTATCCATCTCAGCACAGGAGATCTTCTGCGCACAGAGATCGGAAATCAGACGGAGCTTGGCATGGAAGCCAAGAAGTTGATGGATCAGGGACTACTGGTACCGGATGAAGTTGTGATTGGAATGATCAGATCCAAACTTGTGAATAATCCGGATGCAAAAGGATTTATTTTTGATGGTTTTCCAAGAACGATTGCGCAAGCGGAAGCTCTGGATAAGCTATTGAACGAACGTGGTACTTCCATAAAGAGTATGCTTTCATTGCAAGTTGGCGAAGAGGAATTGGTTACACGCTTGTTGAACAGGGGTAAAGATTCAGGCAGACCTGATGACAAGAACGAAGAAGTGATCCGTCACCGTATTCATGTATATGAATCCAATACAGCTCCATTGAAAGATTATTACAAGGCTCAGAATAAGCTTAGTTCTATCGCCGGAGTTGGAGAAATAAACGATATCACAAAAGCACTTTGTGATGCCATTGATAAAGTAAACTCCTGATAAGGGAAAAGTATGTCAGGGACAAATTTTGTAGATTACGTAAAGATCTGTTGCAGATCCGGAGCAGGTGGCCCCGGATCAACACATTTCCATAGGGATAAACTTACTTCAAAGGGTGGCCCCGATGGAGGTAATGGTGGTAGAGGCGGTCATATCATAGTTCGGGGTAACAAACAATTATGGACCCTGCTCCATTTGAAATACAGAAAACATGTAATTGCTGAGCCCGGAGTATGTGGTTCTGGTTCCGGAAAAACCGGAGCCGAAGGCAAGGATGAATATATTGAAGTTCCTATCGGAACCATTGCCAGAGATGCTGAGACAAATGAAGTTCTTTTTGAGATCAGCGAAGAAGGTCAGGAAGAAATAATTCTCAAAGGTGGAAGAGGAGGAAAGGGCAATTCTTTTTTTAAGTCTGCTACTATGCGGGCTCCAAGATTTGCTCAGCCCGGCGAACCGGGTCAGGAAGTTTGGAATATTCTTGAACTGAAGATCCTTGCGGATGTTGGTTTGGTTGGTTTTCCAAATGCAGGAAAATCTACATTGTTAAGTGTTGTTTCTGCTGCTAAGCCGGAGATCGCGGATTATGCTTTTACTACTTTGGTTCCTAATTTAGGGATCGTAAGTTATAGAGGAGATCAATCATTTGTCATGGCTGATATTCCCGGTATCATTGAAGGTGCACACACCGGCAAAGGGCTTGGTATCCGCTTCCTGCGTCATATAGAACGCAATTCTTTATTGCTATTTATGATTGCTGTTGATTCAAAAGATATTGCAGAAGAGTACGCTGTTTTATTAAATGAATTGAAGCAATTTAATCCTGAATTATTGGATAAGCAACGGCTTCTGGCTATCACCAAAACGGATATGCTGGATGAAGAATTATTATCAGAAATAAAAAAGGATCTCCCTAAAGATATCCCACATGTCTTTATTTCTTCTGTTGCCAACAAAGGCATAGATCAACTTAAAGATATGATCTGGAAAGAACTTAATTCCTAAACATGATTGAGTCCTTGCTGAACATTGATAAAGAAGTATTGTTGCTTATCAATGGCTTTCATGCACCATGGGCTGATACGCTAATGAGCGTTGTAAGTGAAAAGTTTTCATGGATCCCGCTTTATATTTTTCTTGCTTTTATTTTGATCAAAACTTTAGGTGATAAAGGCTGGTATCTGATCGTTGTTTCCGCATTATTAATTGTTGCAAGTGATCAGATAAGCTCCGGATTTTTCAAGCCTTTCTTTGAACGTTTGCGACCCTGTCATCAGCCGGGATTGATGGAGTATGTTCGGATTCTGGATGGTCACTGCGGCGGGAAATTTGGTTTCATTTCCTCGCATGCTACCAACACTGCAGGACTGGCAACACTCTTAATACTTGCATTAAGACCTTTCAATAAATGGATCATTCCGGTAATGATCTTTTTTACATTGATCAATTCATACAGCAGAGTTTATCTTGGTGTACATTATCCATCAGATGTAATTTCAGGAATGCTTTTAGGGGTTATACTCGGTTTTCTTTTTCATTATTTTTGGAAATTACTTTCTATTCGTCTGATCAATACACAACAATGAATACGATCTCAGCATATCTTGCAGTGTTTGTTGGCGGAGGATTAGGAAGCTTGTTGCGCTATATTATTTCGATCGGTGGTAGTAGATATTTTACATCTGATTATCCCTGGGGTACGTTTATTTCAAATACATTAGCTACACTTGTTCTTGCAATTTTACTGATTGCCGGAGGATCAATATTTATAAAAAATGATACCTGGAGATTATTTGCTGTGGTAGGCTTTTGTGGCGGATTCAGCACATTTTCAACATTTAGTTTTGAGACTTTTGAGTTGTTCAGAACAGGGAATTATTTCATAGCAATTTTGAATATAGTTTTAAGTATTTCGGTTTGTTTATTTTTAGTTTGGATGATGATGCAAACTGTAAAATCACATTAATTATGATAAATAATTTTCTCCTTATTATTTTTTCCGTTGCAACTCTGATGACTGCACAGGCTCAGAATAAATTACCGCAAGGGAACATTGAAGCAAAACCCAAGTTGATCATCGGAATTGTAGTTGATCAAATGAGATATGATTATTTATACAGATTTGCCGAAAATTATACTGAGGGGGGATTCAAGCGTTTGATGAAACAAGGATATTCTTGTGAGAACACACATTATAATTATGCACCTACACATACTGCTCCGGGGCATTCTTCAATCTATACCGGCACCACACCGGCTATCCATGGGATCATTGGAAACTACTGGTATGACAGAGGCGAAAGCAAACAAGTGTATTGTGTTTCTGACTCGAGCATGATCTCCGTAGGTTCAGATAGCAAGGAAGGGAAAATGTCGCCTATGCGATTGTTGAGCACTACTATCGGAGATGAATTGAAACTATCGAATCAGAATAGATCAAAAGTGTTTGGCGTTTCGTTAAAAGACAGAGGATCTATCCTTCCGGGCGGCCGCTTTGCAAATGCGGCATATTGGTTTGATTCAGAGTCGGGAAACATGATCACATCCAATTATTATATGGATAAACTTCCTGATTGGCTCGAGAAATTTAATGCAAAGAAATTAGTGGATTCTTATTTAGATCAAAAGTGGGAAACACTATTACCCATAGAAAAATATACGGCCAGTGATCAAGATGATTCACCCTACGAAGGTGGTTTCAATGGAGGAAAACCTGTGTTTCCATATGATCTGAAAGAGTTGCGGGGTAAGGATTTTTCCATGTTGCCGGAATCTCCATTTGGAAATAAACTTATTTTGGAATTAGCCATGGACTTGATAAAAAATGAAAATCTTGGCAAAGGAAAAAATATTGACCTGCTTGCATTAAGTTTTTCTGCTCCTGATTATGTAGGACATCAGTTTGGTGTTACGAGTATTGAAGTGGAAGATATTTATTTGCGACTGGATAGAGATATTGAAGTACTATTAAATTTTATTGATACCTGGATAGGGAAAGATAATGTGCTTATTTTTCTAACTTCAGATCATGGAGTAGGCCATAATCCTCAGTATTTATTGGATCGCAAACTACCGGGTGGTTCCTTCCAAACAAGAGCTTGTGCTGATTCTGTTAGATCAAAATTGAAAGAGAAATATGGAGATAAGCCTTGGTTGCTTTCATTTTATAAACTTCAATTTGTTTTGGATCAAAACCTGATTGAAAGATCGGGATTTAAGATCGAAGAGTTTGAGAATTTTATCGCCGATCAGATCCGGTTTTTTCCCGGAATAGCTGAAATCGTTACAGGGAAAAATTTGAGAGAGCTGGAGTATGCCAAACCTCCTTTGGCACTTTTACAAAGTGGGTATAATCACCGCAGATCCGGTGATGTATTAGTTAATCTTCAACCCGGATGGATGGAATGGAGTAGTAAGACCGGTACGCAACATGGCTCACCCTATGCGTATGATACACATATTCCTTTGGTATGGTATGGATGGAAAATAAAGCCGGGAAATGATATTGACAGGATAAATATAACGGATATCGCTCCTACAATTTCTAGTCTAATGAAGATCGAAATGCCCAGTGGCTCTACAGGACAGCCCATCAAGCTACCGCTTCGTTAGTTTTTTTTGACAATTCGGATTTGACAGTATTTCCATTTTTTTTTCGTACCTTAATACCTCACTAATAAATCTAAAGATATGAAAACAACATTTACGCTATTATGTGCTTTTTTTATGGCCTCTTCTGCAACTTTGTTTGCACAAGGGAATGACACCCTACTTTTTGAGAATTTTGATGTAGATCCAATAGGAACAACTGTCATCAATACTGCTCCACAAGGGAATGATCCATTTTGGGTTAATTTCGATTCTGATCTGATCTTAGCAGCGGGTGGTTCGCCCGGAGAATGGTATTGGAGTGAAGGAGGATTTGCAGATGTGGATACCACCGATAACATATTTATTTCAAAATCATGGTTAACCGGATTTGCACCGGGCAATAGAAATTACTTGATTTCTCCTGCCATTCAAATTATTGACAACACTGCGGTTTTATCATGGGAGTCGGCTCCCTTCCAGACTCCGCTGTACCTTGATGGTTATTCAGTTCTTGTTTCTACAACTGACAATATTGAAACAAGTTTTACAGATACACTTTTTCAAGCTGCTCAATATCTGGCAGGTTCAGGAAATGATTTCTCGGCTTATACATTCTCTCCCGGTTTTGTTCATGGTTTGGATGGTACTTACATAGAGCCAGGTTCAGATTCAACAAGATTCTTAGGTATTTTGAGACCCTTCTCTGCAAGTCTTGCTGCCTATGCAGGTATGACAATTTATGTTTGTTTTCTGCATGACTCAGATGATGATAACTTGATAGGTATTGATGATATTCTTGTAAAAGGAACAGCACCTTTGGGTATTGCTGATAACAACAATGCATTTGGTCTTGAAGTATATCCAAATCCTTCAAGCGAAGTATTAAACCTACGATTCAATCTTGTTCATACAAGTCCGGTTTTTGCAGCTATCTATGATATGAGTGGAAAGCTTGTTTCTGTTGTTTCAAATAGTAACCGACTTGCCGGAAATCATCAGCTTAGCTATGATCTTAAAGGATTGAAATCCGGAATGTATCAGGTATTACTCAGAACGAAAGACTCTAAAGAAGTTGTAAAATTCGTCGTTGAATAATTCCAATGATTTTATTCAATGAAAATCCCGCAAAATGCGGGATTTTTTTTTAATCGTATGATTCGAATTTTATTCGTTTTCTATCGTAACCCATATCTTCTAATCGTTGTCTGGTTTCTTTCAACATATCGGCCCAGCCGCAGATATAGAACCAGCCTGGACGCTTATCTGCAAAAAGATCTTCATAGACCTGGTGAACATAGCCGGTCTTACCATTCCAGGTCTCCGTGGTTTCTCTGGAAAGCACGGGAATGAATTTGAAGCCGGGAACTTTCTGCTCGAGATCCAACATTTCTTGATGATATAAAACATCTTTCTTCCATCTGTTGCCAAATACCATATAGATATTCTTGTGTGGAATATTTTTGTTCATAATATCAATCAACATCGATCTGAATGGAGCAATACCTGTCCCTGTACAAATAAAACAAATATCATCTTCCAACATTTCCGGAAGACCAAATTTTCCAATGGCTCTACTTACCATTAATTGGGATCCTTTGAAAATGTTTTTAAATAAATAGGGAGTGCCTAAGCCATCTTCTTTAAGCACGATCACAAGCTCAAATGTATTGTCATCACTTGGAGCAGATGCAATGGAATAACTTCGGTTTGTAACCTTAGAATCTATAGGGAGATCGAGCATTACAAACTGTCCTGATTTAAACGAAAATGGAAAATCTTTATTGACTTTGATGACATATCTTTTTACTACATCAGATTCATCAATGACTTCCAATACTTCACTTGGATGATATTCGTATCCCATATATTCAGATTTTTCTAAAGTCCAATTTACTTAATCTTTTAATAGTTTCATTCAGATCATCATCTGTAAAGTCAAGATGAGTTACCATGCGTACCATTCTTTTTCCAAAGGGTGCGCATAAAATATCAAATTCAACCAGTTTTTTTACGATTTCTGATCCTAATAAAGGTGCTTCCAATTCGAATATAACAATATTGGTATCAACAGGCAAAACTTGTGATACTCCCGGAACAGTTTTTAATGTTTCACCGATCAGCCTTGCTCTTTTATGATCTTCTAATAAGAGATCAACATTGTTCTTTAATGCATACAAGCCTGCTGCTGCTAAAAATCCGGATTGACGCATTCCGCCTCCCATAACTTTCCTTGTGCGTCTAGCGGCTTCCTTGTCCTGCTTATGCTTTAATAAAAGCAGAGACCCAACCGGAGCACCGAGTCCTTTACTTAGGCAAATTGAAATAGTGTCGAAAATTTTTCCGAAATCTTTAGGACTTTCCTTTGTTTCTACCAATGCATTAAAAAGTCTCGCTCCATCGAGATGTAAACGTAATCCATGATCTTCACAAACCTTTTTTATGTCAAGGATGTCCTGCATATTATAGTACGCTCCACCACCTTTGTTAACGGTATTTTCAAGAGCAACCAATGCAGATTTTGGATAATAGGTTTCATTGGCATTTATATTTTCAATGACCTGAGTAGCATTGATCCTTCCCCGGTCTCCATCAAGCAATCTGACAGATGCACCTGAATTATATGCTATGCCTCCTGCTTCGTAAAGATAGATATGGGATAATTTATCGCAGATCACTTCGTCCATCGGACGGGTGTTTACTTTAATTGCGATCTGGTTGGTCATTGTTCCCGATGGACAGAAAACAGCTTCCTGCATACCAAATAATTCTGCAGCATATCCTTCCAGCTCATTTACTGTTGGGTCTTCACTGAATACGTCGTCACCAACGGATGCAGACATCATGGCCTGCATCATTCCTTTACCGGGTTTTGTGAAAGTATCGCTTCTTAATTCTAATTTCCTTATCAGGCTCATTATGCCAAGATAAGGAAGAATTAGAATTAAGTAAAAGCGAAAAATAAAAAATTATTAATGATGAGGTTTATTCATCGGACGGGGCTTTCTGCCTTCCTGTTTGTGTTTTTCCATCATCTCCTTATGCTTGATCCTTTGTTCAGGAGTTAGTACATCGTCCACTTTTTTGCGGTGATCTGCCATTTTTTGGCTCGCAAGTTTTCGATTTTCTTCCCTCATATTCTCATGCTGCATATGAAGCGCTTTCAATCTTTGTTTTTGTTCATTTGTCAAGGTCAAATTCTTGTCCATTCGTTCAACCATCTTGTCAGCCCGTTGTTCCGGGGTCATTCTTTCGGCAGCTTCTTTGTCTTGCCCAAAGCTGGTCAGCGCTGTAAAGACAAGTATGCAGACCGTAAATACCATTTTTATTTTTTTCATCTTTTATTATTTTAAATTAGGATGATCTCTGCACGAAATGGTTTAATCTAAACTTTATTTTTTCTCATGACCATCAATCCGTCGCGGATTGGAATTAAAATATTTTCAACTTTCGGGTCATTTAAAGTAAGCTTGTTGAAATTGTGTATTGCGCGGGTCTCATCATCCATCGCAGCTTCAGCCCCAAGTACCTTGCCACTCCACAATACATTATCAGCAATAATATAGCCACCCGCACTTACTTTATCTATAATCAGATCATAATACACCGAATAATTTTCTTTATCGGCATCAATAAACACGATATCAAATGGTCCCTCTAATGTTGGAATAATTTTATTTGCATCACCTACATGCATGATGATCTTATCGGTCAAGCCGCTTTGTTTGATGTAATCCTTGACCATATCTTCAAGTTCTGCATTGAGATCAATGGTATGTAATTCTCCGTTTTCTTGTAATCCTTCAGCAAGACACAACGCACTATAACCTGTATAGGTGCCTATCTCAAGTATACGCTTAGGTTGGATCATCTTACTTATCATAGCCAGGAATCTTCCTTGGAGATGACCCGAAAGCATTCTTGGTAAAAGCACATTTGCATTGGTTTCCCTATCCAGCTTCTTTAACAATTCTCCTTCAGAAGAAGTATATTTCTCGGCGTATGCACTGATCTCCTCTTTTATAAATTCCATGATAAATAGTTTAATTAAATTAGGATTCTTTGATTGATTCGAAGATCAGAGAGCTCATCACGTCGGGTGCAAAAAAGCGGTTGGAAAGATCGATCAGCTCTTCAGAAGTCACAGCATCAATCTTCTTAAATATCATTTCAATTGTGTCAACCCTGTCTCGGCACAACAAACTTTTTCCGGATGCCAACATCATGCCCAGCGGACTTTCACGCGACATTGCCAGTTGGCCTTTCAGTTGTTGTTTGGCATTATTCAATTGTGTAGAGCTGATCTTTACTTCACGCAATTTATGTAATTCCCGATTTACAAGCTTGATCGCTTTTTCAGTTTGTGCATTTTCAGTTGCCAGATAAATTGAGAATAATCCGGTATCACTATAGGCCTGATAATTTGATTCTATCTGATATGTTATTCCGTACTTTTCTCTGATGTTCAGATTTAATCGCGAGTTCATTCCCGGTCCGCCCAATAAATTATTTAACAGGATCATGGGAGTTCGGGTGCTTTCGTGATAGCTGTCAGCCAAACCGCCCATCATTACATGTGTTTGCATGGTTTCTCGTGGTTGTATAACTGAAAGAGCATTCAACTTTGGCGTAGTAGATTTGTTCTGTTCAGATTTACCAGAAGGAATGGTTGAAAAATATTTTTCAATGATCTTTCTTAATTTCTTTTCAGGAATATTTCCGGTGCTTACAAACACAATTTTTTCCGGAGTATAATTTCGAAGCATGAATCGATTCACTTTTTCTCCGTTGAGTAACTTCACGCTTTCTTCTGTTCCAAGGATAGGATTTCCCAGTGGGTGTGACTTGAAAACCAAACCTTCGAAATCATCATAGATCTGCTCTGATGGGCTATCCTGATAAGACCGGATCTCATCTATGATGACATCTTTTTCTTTCTTGATCTCTTTAACAGGAAATGTAGAATTGAAAGCAATATCAAATAATAACTCTACTGCTCTTTCAAAATGGTTTGTTAATATACTTGCATGAAGACAAGTCTCTTCTTTTGTAGTATATGCATTCAAGTCGCCTCCAACAATTTCCAATCTGTTCAGAATATGAAAAGCCTTTCTCTTTTTGGTTCCTTTAAATAACAGATGTTCTATGAAATGCGCAAGGCCACTTTCATCCTCCTGCTCATTTCGGGTGCCTGCTTTTACATACAGTGCACAATGAGATACCTCACTTGTATTATGAGGAAGATGCAGGATCCTCATTCCATTTGCCAATGCAAATTCTATCTTCTCCATAACGACCTGCGAATTTATTTAAGTTCTTTATACCGGAAACAGTCCTTTGCATGATCATTCACCATTCCGGCAGCCTGCATGAAGGCATAACAAATAGTTGATCCGGTAAATTTAAAGCCGGCCTTTTTCAAAGTCTTGCTCATCAAGTCTGATTCCTTGCTGGTAGCGACAATTTGAGACATTCGGGTAATGTTATTTTGCAAGGTTTTTCCGGCGGTGAATTGCCAGATATAAGCATCAAATGTTTTAAATTCTTTTTGGATCTCCAGAAATAATCCTGCATTATGAATAGTAGCTAGGATCTTTAATTTGTTTCGGATGATCCCCGCATCGTTCATCAATCTTTCTACATCTTTCTCACTAAACTTAGCAATCTTTTTAGGATCAAAATTTGAAAACGCTTTTCTGAAATTTTCTCTTTTATTTAGGATAGTGGACCAACTTAGTCCAGCTTGGAAAGCATCTAATACAAAAAACTCAAATAGTTTATTATCCTCATGAAGAGGAACACCCCATTCTTCATCGTGATATTTTTGCATGAGTTCCGAACCCATACACCAGGCACATCTATTTTTCATCCTCTCTCAGATTTTTGATCATGATCTGTCTCACTTGCTCTTTTAGTTCTTCGATATTATCCATAGTCATATCCTTGGTAATTATCGGTTCTGCCCATATACTATGTACAGTTCCCGGACTTAATTGAAAAGGTTTTAATGGTGATAATAATCTTCTTGTATGGCTTACAGTCAATACGGCAAGCGGTTTACCTGATTCAATAGCCAATCTGAATGCACCATCTTTAAAGGGTATCAGCGGATCTGAAGTAGTGTTTCTTGTTCCTTCCGGACATAAGAATACAGAGATCCCGGCATCCAGAGATTCTTTCATCACTTGAATACTTCTATGCTTATCTTTTTTATCAGCCCTGTCAACAGTGATGTATAGATTCCTTATCACATAGCCTAATAATGGAATTTTACCAAGCTCTGCTTTTGATAAATATCTGAATGTATTATCGCAAGACAAAACATATAAAGGGATATCCAGGAAGGATCTGTGATTACCTACAAAGACGTAGGTTTGCTTAGGGTTTATCAATTCTCTGCCTTTCACCTTCTTTCTGACAAGCCAGAAAGTATATAAAGCCTTACCCCAGATACGAGTGAATTTGTGAGCTATTTTTGGACCTTTTTCTTTACTGAAAAAATTAAATATGCAAGCATATACCGGTACCACAATAAATAATGTGAGTACGAAGAATATGCCTGCATACAATCCAAATAATGTTTTTAAGAACTTTGAAATCATATTTACTGCTTAGGCAGCAAATATAAACAATATACCAAAGCTTAAATTACTTAGTGGATCCCGTAATCCTTCTTGCAACAATCGGGGAGTGCTTTATACGCCTTAGGCTCAGCCATCAAGCTATCTGCGTCATACCCAACAGCATTTACAGCTAAACGAATTGTCTGGGGATCTGTTTTTCTTGGATCATATTTGACGTGCAGCATTTGCGTCTTCACCACAAGCTCGGAAGATTTAACACCTTTTTCATAAGCCATCGCTTTTTCTATTCGTTCTTTGCATTCTCCGCATACTGCAGAGGTTTTGATATCAATTTCAGCTGACTTTTGAGAAAAAACCGGATTGTAAGCCAATATGGCTATAAGTATGATAACTGTTTTTAATATATTTTTCATGTTTTATTATTTTATTGTTAGTCTAAATCCTGCATAAACTTTTCTTCCCATTAAGGGTCCCCAAACTTGTGTGGCATCGAATTTTTCACTGAATGGATTCTCGGGATTTACTATAGCATTATGTTGTACTTTATCGAGTAGATTTTCAACACCTGCATACAAACTCCATTTTTTAAAATTTCTTGTCACTTGCGAATGTATAACTGAGTACGCCGGTGAATTTCGAAGTGATATTAATGCATCAGAACCATGTGAGCTATCAGTGAGCTTTTTCGGTCCTGTCCATTGCCATGTAAGATCAAATTTCCATTTATCAAATCGGGTTTCATAAGCAAGATTGACAAGTGTTTTATGATTTGCATGCAATGCCTTTTGCAACAATAAACCTCCGTATGTTGATTTCACATCATCAAATCGGTATGCTGCTTTAATATCCAGTTTTTTAACAAGTTCATAATTGATCTGTGCTTGAAAACTGTTTGAGAAACTCTTGCCTTTCAAATTATAGAAGCGGATCTCTGTTGGATCTGAATACGTATCGGTGATCAATTGATTCATAAAGTCTGTATGAAAATAATCAACAACAATCGCTCCACTTTTCTTAGCCAGTATGAATTTGTGTGTAAAACTTATTCCATAAGTAAATGACTCTTCTGCATTTATTTCTTCTAAAACAACCAGTTTTCTGGAGCTTGAAAGTATGCCCAGATTATCTGCAAAAATGTTTGGAGATCGAAAACCGGTACCTGCCGAAAGTCGAATAACAGACTCAGGTTTCAGATCATATTTAAGATGAATTCTGGGTGTTACTTTAAATCCATACGTACTATGGAGATCTCCGCGAATACCTGCTACCAGCGTAAATTTCTCTATATGTGTATCCGTATATTCTGCAAATATTCCGGGAACAGTTTCAACTCCAGAATAGTTAATGCTGTCTACTTTTTGTAACAGATCATCATAGATCATACTCAGACCTAATCGGTATTTATGAAAAGTATTTTTAAAGATATCCTGGAAGATCAAATTAGAATAAAAACTTTTTTGTGTGGCTTCGTATTCTTTTAAACCGAAATAAGCGCTCTGATCGTGGAAGGTGAAATTATTTATCCATCCAATACTGCGTTCAGGATGATTGTAATTAACAAGACCGGTCTTTGTGAATCCTTCGAGCCTGGCAGTTTTGATGCCTATTCCATAAGCGTTTGTTGTTCCCCTGTCTTTATCAGGATCAAATTTGCTTTGCCCGCCTAAACGATCTTCGAACAATGCTTTTATTCCAAACTGACTCTCTAGTCTCCCATCTCCTTGATAATTCCATCGATTCATCATGTTGATTTGTTTCATCAAGGGCATACTCAAAAAGCCATCTCCATTTTTGTCCCATTTTTTTTGCATGGCTTCAGCATGCAGAAGGGTCATGGTGCTCCAGTTCTTATTTAGTTTATGGGTTAGGTAGGTATTCAGCTCGGTGTTTGTTGTACTGGCTCCATAAAGATTTATATAAAACTTATCCGCTTCCCAGGGTTTTAAATATTCAATATTGATTTGCCCTGCCATCGATTCATATCCGTTGAGGACAGAACCTGTTCCTTTAGTTACCTGGATAGATTCCATCCATGGGCCGGGGATATAGCTCAGTCCATAGGTTTGCCCAAGTCCTCTCAGGCTCGGAATATTCTCGGTTTGAATTTGAGTGTAGGTCCCGGATAAACCAAGCATCTGGATCTCTTTAGCTCCGGTCACAGCATCACTGTAGGAGACATCAACAGATGCATTCGTTTCAAAACTTTCGCTCAAGTTACAGCAAGCAGCTTTCAACAATTCTTTTGCACCGATATGTTCTGTGAGTATTGGATCGATAGTATTGATGATCGTTGATTGTTGCCTTCCTTCAATACTCACTTCTTTTAGATCGACAGCTTTCTGTAGTACAGCTTTTACAATACCGGGTTCATTGATCAGCAGCGTATCGGTTTGAAACCCGATATATCTTACTACCAGTTTAGCCGGCAAGGGAGGGAGTTCTCTTAGATTGAATTCTCCATTGGGATCGGTTGTGGTTCCTATTGTAGTACCTGCCCAATATACATTGGCGCCAATCAAGGGAATTAGCTTATTATTTTTTGTTTGTTCAAATACATGCCCTTTCAAAATATTCTGGGCTTGTGCTTGAATATTCGGTTTGCAAAAAAGTAAACCAAACAGTAAAATATATTTTAACATATGATATTTTTTTTAAATGAAAAACTCCGATACCTATATGGTTTCGGTTTTAAAAAAAATATCCTTTCAGATCAGAAAGACAGAATGTATTATGTTAAGATCAATGCCGGGTAAGGGTGGACCATGATCATAAAAAACATATAACTGAGAAAATGATTGCTCAGGTTCAGTAATTAATGCTAAAGGTAGTTGAGCAATGAAAAGCGTTGCAGAGAGTTCGAGAATTGGATTGACAATACTTACAACAGGTAGATTGATATGAGTCACCTGAAATTCACAACAAGATGCCTCAAAAGTTAAACTATTGCTTGTGTAAAGCGAATGAGTTTCATTCATAGGACCACAACAATGATCTTCATCTCCAAGCCCCATTTCAATAATTCCACTTGTGCTGCATACATGACGATAAATACTGATACCCACGCTGCTTCCCAGCATAGTGAACATCACCAACCAGGACATGAAAATCAAATATTTATTGCGTAACATCAGGTAAAGATAGTAATTCAATCGAATAAAGCCAATGTTGGTTTGGTAAGTATCATAATATCAGGATAAAAGGATATCATATTACTTGTAGAGTTCTTTATAGTATTTGATCAATTTCTCAATGTTTTTATCCAACTCATTAAATTTCTCAAGTATTTCATCTTGTTGAAATTGGTAACGTTTAAAAGACATAAAAAATGTATTGTTCGGATAAGGATCCTTGCCAAAAATACGCTTTGCTCTGTCAGGATCAGTTAATGGGAGATTACTGATCTCGTTATAAAATTGACTGATCAGTATATATTTCTGTATCGACTTGTATGAGTCTTCTGCATCTTTTGGGAAGGATTTATACAGTGTTTCCAATCTTTTCATGCAATCAAGGACAAATTCAGAAAATATTTTTTCATCCTTTTGTCTGGAAACATATGACTCTAATTCCTTGGAGTCAGCACCAAATTTCTTTTTCAGAAATTTCCGGGCTCCTTCAACCCCAATAAAAGAGGCAATATTCTCATTCAGTTCTGTTTGATCTTTTATATAAATGGTCCCATGGCTGATCTCATGTATGATAAGATCTGCAAGTTGACCTTCTTGCCTTTTTAGCATTCCCGATGTTACAGGGTCCTTGAACCAACCTAATGTAGACCATGCAGCAACGCGTCCAAGATCAGTATCATAGTCCATGGCGGCTAATTCTTTCATTTCTGTTTGCGCTCTTTCATGATTAAAGAAACCTTTGTAAGATACTTTGCCAATTATCGGAAATGACCATTCATAATTTTCAAAGGAGTAAGGCTTTGTGGCTGTTAACAATAGAAGATTATCATTGGCTTTGGGTGCATAATAACTCGTATAATTTTTGTTTGCGTTTAATCCAAGTTCATCGATTGAAAATGTTCTAATCTCCTGAATAAGTTTCAATTTTACTTTGATACTGTCAGGTATTGCCGGGTCTTCTAAAACAGCTTCAATGTTTCTCGCCCCAAATATCATTTTTGCCTGGCCCCGGGCTTGTTCAAGGAGATAGGGTACTATCGGAAAGCTATTAAAGATAGCAGTACCTGCTAGGATAGATATAAGACAAGCAATGACGATTTTTCTAATCATTTTGCAAAGTACATTTATAATTTTCGTATTTTAATACAAATATTCACATAAAAGCGTCAGTCTATGTCTGTAAATGTTCATCCCCGGGATTTATTAGTGTATTATGATCCATCAACAGAAGTTGGAAAAAAGACCATTGCCTATGCACATTCTATGACTCCCCATGTAAATGCGGTTGAATATCATAAAACTGAATTTACAGGAACTATGTGGATGGAATTGGTGATAATGTTAGGACTACGCCCAAAGGATCTATTGAATAGATCACATCCAAAATATCAGGAATTGATTCAGGGAAATAATTTTGATGACGAAGATTGGTTGGAAGTATTGAAACACAACCCGGATATGATCATTGCACCTATTGCAGTAAGAGCAGGTAGAGCTGTGCTTTGCAAGACTCCATCCGAAGTGTTGAAACTGGAGATCGGAAGCCCTTCAAATAACGGAAAAATTACTTGGGGCGATAGATAAACGGCATATTCTTTTTCATCTCTTTTTGTTTCTGGAGAATAAAATTCAGATTGTTTTGTGCCGCCAATAAATTTTGTGCATCCCCTGTAGCTTCGAAATATCTTTTATGAAAATCATAAGCAGCCTGAAGATCTACAACTTTATCAGATGCAGCCGGATCATGCAATAGAATAGGGGAGTCTAGCCATTTTTGTCTTCTATTCACAAATCCACTATCCGAGTCGACCGGTATATTACTCACGAAAAATCCACTGAGATTCAGCTTATCCGGAATGACTTTCTGGTTCACTAAAAATACATAAGCCTTTGGATCTGCCATAAAAGGATGTCCGCTTTCAACAGCCAGATCTCTCATTTTTCTAATTACCAATGAATAGGCATTCATCAACTCTTGTGTATTTAAAGTTCCTCCGGTATTGTATATTTCCTGTGGATGTTCCTTTCCCAACTTAGCAATGAAATCGTCATATTCCGGTTTTACTTTTGCATAATATTCGGGAAATAGATTAGGAAGAATTTTATAATGTGTGAATTTCAGATCATAATTCAAAACCACAAGATCAGGTCTAAAATTATGTACTATTCTGTAATAATAATATTGAATCACTAAGGTCCAGTCAGCAATAAGCAAAGTGCTTCCTTGAGGTGAACTTTTATCCAGCTCTTGCATCAAAGATTCAGAAACCAAATAGTCTCTTTTATCTACTCTGGGAAAAGAATAAGCTGCTTGTGCAAAAATTAATACCGGGAATATAAATACCAGAGATCTTGCCTTAAGAATTGTTTGCCAGATGCCATATGCCAGAGGAATGCACAAGGCCATAAAGGGCAATAACATGTAAGCATCTGTATCACTTGTCTGATCTATCCTGAGTTGATACATGAAGATCAGAAAAAAGAATAACAAAGAAATTCCGAGCAAAGATCTTTTCTTTAGTCTGAACAAATGGATTATTCCCATGACCAGAAATGGAATAAAAATGAAAAACTGTCTGAAAGTGATCTGTGCAAAATAGGGCAAACGTAACGCAGCTAATCCTTCTACACTTTTTTGTGTTTGTTTGATCCATGCACCGCCGGCCAAATGATAAATGAGCCTGTCCAAATTATCCGGCTGCCCGAATTTATATGGGAGTTCTACTCCGGCACGAACATACATCCAGCCATAAAACAAAACACTCACAGTTAGCGAAACTCCAACCAATACCTTGAATTCTTTTTGGAAGAGTAATTTGAAAATGCGGTTCCAAAACCCGGGTAGATTAGAAACTTTCTTTTTATTAAGCTCTACGGGTGCATTCATAAATCCTGATTGCCTGTCGAGAAGCAAGATCAAAAATGGAATAAAAAAGATCATGGTAAGGTGATGATTGGCAACCCCAATTCCCAGTCCTACAGCTGCGATCACCACATGCATGATCTTACCGTTCAGATTGTATGATCCTAATCCATACAGCACCATGGCCATCGCTAACATATGCAATGCGTAGACTTCAACACAATTAGACCAAAACCAAACGGTCATTCCGGTTGCAAAAGCAAGTACAGTGATAGCAGAACCAGCTGAAATCAAATTTTCAGAAAGCGTGTTTTTATATTGATACAATCCCACTTTTCTAAACAGCAGATATAGCAACAAACAAGCGGATGCAGTACAGGTAGCAGAGAACAATGCAAGGGCATAAGCATGGTCGGGTGTGAAGAAGATGGAGATATTTCCCCATAGCCAACCGAGGAATATATAGGATGGAAATCCCGGTGCATGCGCTATAGACGCGATCTTGGTGACCAATGCAAACTCAGCAGCATCCGCAAATCCCAGTGAAGTGGAACGTGTAAAACTGTATAAGCAGAAAGGAACAGCAAAACTTAGTAAGCCCAGTATATAATGTGTGATTTTAGATCTCATAATTGCCATTAATTATGCAATGATAAGAATTATCAACATAGTGATTTAGAACTTTCAGAGAATTTGGTAATTAATCCTTACAAAAAGTGTGAAGAAGCAGAGGTTTGAGTATTCTGAACAACAAAGGAAACAGACCCAGACACATAATTATGCCTGCCGGAATGAGCATTATTAGAAAAGGAGAGGCCAATTTCATGGAACTATTGAAATCATTGCCGAGATGTATCATTGATATTCCTTTGGTCAATCCTGCGCCAATCAAACTGAAGAAAAATATCAGCAAACCAAATTGGAAAATTGAGTTAAACCGCTTTTCTAATTTGATCCCATTATTACTCCTTCCTATATTTTTATCCTCCATATAAAAGAAGAGAAAGGCAATCAGAATAAGTGTATTTATTCCAATTGTACTGCCCATTGCATGGGCCACAGTTATATGAGTTCCGTGGGTATAAACATTAATGGCCGGAATAGAAATAAGTAAAGCAAGGAACAAGTTAATGATGATCCATTTATCGGCCCACTTTAGAAATAATTTTGTTTTGATAAACTCATTGGAAGCAGATGCCGGACTATTTTTTAATCTTGAACGAATGATATCCCAAAGTATGATCCACTCGGTCATTGAAATTATATAAGCAGTTGTTTTTAACCAGGAAATAGTTGGCAGTGTATAAATATGATGGGCCCAGTTAAAGACGAGATTTGTGAGGCCGAGAAAAAAAAGTAAAACAGTTTTGGCTGTATCTTTTCCATAAATATTTCCGGATATTTTATTTCCAAGAAACACTGCCGTACCATAAACCATAAGATTCCATGAACCAACGAGGGCGCCGTATGACTTCCATTGAATCGTTAATTCCATGATCGGATTCTTAGCAACAAATGGAAGCAAGTAAACCAGACTTTCAAGAAATGTCAGAGTAAAGAAGATCACTCCTGCAAACCACATCCATTTGTAGATTGGCCAGGGCTGTTTATCCTTTAAAAGTATTCTTAGAATATTTGCACTAAACAAGAGCCAGTTAATTATGATAAATATGGAAAAATATGGAGGGAATTCCCAATATTCTCTTCCTCCAAAAGTTCCTGTCAAATAAGAAAAAATTATCGCAATGCCGGTAGCAATGAAGATCAGGATATGATATTTTATCAGCGTTTTGTTAAGCTTTGCACTATCGGGTTTAGGTGCATACGAGTAAATAGCTCCTATGCATATTGAAAAGATCCAGGTTATGACCAAAGTAACATGTAGGGGTCTGTTTTTTACGAATGGAAGTATTTGTGCAAATTTTGGATACATGAATTGTATGGAAGCAAGCAGTCCGAATAACATGCCGGTCATGAGACATAGTATTCCTATGGAAATGAATAAGGACGATAAGTTAATTTCCTTTCCTGCTATTACTAATTTCGATGTTTCCATAGGGAGAAACTTTATAATTTTTTAAAGGAGATTCTCCTGTTTTATCTATTGATTCCAAGTAATCAAGCAGGAATTCTATTTCATGATCAGGGATATTTATCTTTGGCATCTTAGCAGTACCAACGCTAATAATTGCGCGTGCATAATTTCTGCCTTTTCCCGGAGCTGAGAATACATTGGTAAGATCCGGCCCCATATATCCACCCAAGCCATAAAATTGATGACATGCAATGCAATTTTTTTCTCTAAAAATTTGCTTTCCGATCAATGCATTCTCGTTGAGGATGATGCCTTCATTTGAGTTTGAATAGGATGCTTTGAGCAGGTATATCGATTTAAAAATAAATGCAGTTAGCAACAAACTAAATAATGCAATCACATATCTGCTTTTCATCCTATACCTGATCTGACTTATTCCATTCTGCTTTGGAGGTTGCTGTCTCCCTTAATTTAAGACCAATAAGTTCGATTTCATTCGGTGGCATTTTTCGCAGTCTGTTTAAACAATCCAGAAGTATGTTTTCACAAGTCGGACTTGAATCAAATAGAATTACTTTTTGAGAGCTATCAGCAATGATCTCTTTGAATCTTAAATCACTTTTGAACAATAACAGACTATGATCGAAATCGTTGATAACAGCTTTCAGTACCCATTGTTTAAGCTCCTGAAAGTCCATTATCATCCCATCAGATGCTTCATTTTCTGAAGAAATTACGGATCCAGATATACATACTTCCAATACATAGGAATGCCCATGAATGTTACTGCATTTCCCGGAATGCCAGGGTAGTGCATGAGCCGCTTCAAAATTGAATAGCCTGGTAATTCTAATTTTTTCTTTCGCCGGCATTGAATTGCTAAAATTAATTAAGCCGATTATAAATTTATCAGCAACTCATTCAAATCATCCTGCATCGCTGCTGATTTATTTTCAGCATACCAAGAATGTAACTGAAGATTGAATTCAGATTTTGGTATATCAGGATTGCTTTGTTTTAATTCTTTAACGCTTTCAGCAATCTTCAATGGTCTTGAACCCCAGTTTCCTAACTTGTTTCCTGATATTTTATCAAAAATTACAAGCTTAGGAATGGCCATTTTCCCATCACTTAAATTATCATTCATGAATTCAGGATTTTCATCCCGGTAGATCAGAACTAAATTTATAAGTTCCGGATTTTCATCTGCTGCTTTTTTGATAACAGGAACACATTGTGCACTGTCACCACACCAAGCTTCAGTTATAACAAACCAATCCTGGGGAGTTACAATTGACTTTACTTTTGCTGAAATATCAGATCTTATCGTTACAGTTTTGTCAATTCTTTTCATCCTTTGTGCGTTCAGGCTTGTGGCATGTATTCGATATTCATCTTGAATATCTCCACTGGTTTTTCCCTCAGCTGCATATTTTAGAACCTGATCTTTATAAGTATCATAGGTAATGGGATTGATAAGATTTATGGTTTCTGTATTATTCATGCTTCTTATTTTAGTGTAATTTTAAGACTATGGATCGTGTCAAACTATGATTTCTATCATATATCAAAAAAAACAGAGACGCCTCGATGAAGAGGCGTCTCTGAACTCAATCCACACACATTATCTTAAAAGCAATATTTTCCTGAATCAATCATCTTTGCAGCAATCTTTCGACGTGCCTCTATTGTATTTACAGGGGCAACTTTGCAAAACCGTTTCACGCCCATGAGCAGCATCCTTTGTTCATCCCCTTCAGACATTCCGCAAATTGCTTGCTTGGCTTTCAGATGAACCTTCTCAACACAATCATTTAGTAGGACTTTCAAAATTTCTAATTCTGTTTCAATGACAGTTTCACCTTTGATCGATCTTAATTTCTGTATGCGAAGTAATACGGATTCCAATGAATATGTTTCAATGGCCATATCTGCAATTGCCATCAGGATCTCCTGTTCCTTGCCAAGTTTCATCATGAATTTTTGAACCGCAGTTCCGGCAACGATCAGAATAGCTTTTTTAAGTCCGGCTACAGCTTTTCTTTCTGCTGCAAAAAGTGAATCATCCGCATCTCCAAAATCAGGGATCTCCATCAGTTCTTGCTGGACTGCAGAAGCCGGCCCCATAAGATCTAATTCTCCTTTCATAGCTCTTTTCAAAACCATGTCGACAGACAACAATCTGTTTATTTCATTTGTTCCCTCAAATATTCTGTTGATCCTTGAATCCCGGTAAGCTCTGTCCATAGGCGCATCAGCACTGAATCCCATTCCTCCATAGATCTGCACACCTTCATCAACTACGAAGTCGAGTGCTTCAGATCCCAGAACTTTTAATATCGCACATTCAACTGCATATTCTTCTGCAGCACCAAGCAAGGCAGCACTTGATTCTTGACCTGATTCCAGCAGTTCATTTTTCTTTTGCTCGATCAAATGGCTTACTCTGTATACTGTTGTTTCCGTTACATAGGTTCTGATAGCCATGTCTGCCAGTTTGGATTTTATAGCTCCAAATTTTGCTATGGGCATACCAAACTGTTCACGTGTTTTTGCATAGTCAACAGCTTGTGATGTACATACTTTTGCACCGCCTAAAACAGCACCTGCAAGTTTTGCTCTGCCAATATTCAAGATGTTGAAAGCAATGAGATGACCTTTGCCAATTGCTCCCAAAAGATTTTCTGCCGGGATCTTGCAATCGGTCAGGAATACTTGCCGCGTGCTCGATCCTTTGATTCCCATTTTATGTTCTTCCTCTCCGAAAGTTAAACCGGGATTATCTCTCTCTATGATAAAAGCAGTAAACTTATCTCCATCTACCTGAGCGAAGACTGTGAACACATGAGCAAAGCCTGCATTTGTGATCCACATTTTCTGTCCATTAAGTATATAATGTTTTCCATCTGCCGTAAGTTCGGCTTTGGTTTTTGCAGCTAGTGCATCTGATCCGGATCCGGGTTCCGTAAGACAATAACTTCCTTTCCATTCACCGGTTGCAAGCTTGGGCAAATATTTTTTCTTTTGCTCTTCCGTACCATAATAGAGGATAGGTAAAGTTCCAATTCCGGTATGTGCAGCAACGGCAACAGAAAAAGAATGACCGCTTCCTAGTACTTCAGTAAGTAACATCCCCGTCACAAAATCTTTTCCGATACCGCCATATTCTTCAGGTAAAGAAACAGAAAGCAAACCCAGGCTACCAGCTTTATCCAGAAGAGAAACCATAAGTCCTGCTTCCATAGCATCAATTCTTTCCAGATTTGGAGTGACTTCGGCATCAAGAAAGTCTTTGGCCATGTCGGCCATCATGCGCTGTTCTTCATCAAATTCTTCTGGAATGAAGATGGAAGAAAAGTCGCTTTCTTTAATTATGAATTCTCCCCCTTTGAGGATTTCATTTTTAGTTTTTATTTCCATGGAAAGCAATCTGAATTTATAACATTTCAATTACACCTGCAGCACCTTGCCCGGTTCCAACACACATGGTAACAATACCATATTTCTTATTTCTAAGTTGCAATTCGTTCATCATCTGAACGGTTAACTTTGCACCTGTGCATCCCAGAGGATGGCCCAGTGCGATCGCACCTCCATTTACATTCACTATTTCAGGATCAATGTTTAGGCTTCTAACGACAGCTACCGACTGAGATGCAAAAGCCTCGTTGAGTTCGAAAAGATCAATATCATTTTGATTTAAACCTGCTCTTTTTAAAGCCATCGGGACAGCGTCTATCGGACCAATTCCCATGATGCGTGGTTCAACACCGGCAACAGCATAACTTTTTAATTTCGCTATTGGAGAGAGATTTAATTCTTTCAACATTCTCTCCGAAACTATCATTACAAAGGCAGCACCATCAGATGTTTGCGAAGAATTCCCGGCAGTAACACTTCCTCTCGCATCAAACACAGGTCTTAGCATAGCCAATTTTTCAATTGAGGTATCCGCTCTCGGACCTTCATCTGTATCAGCTGTAAAAATTGAAATTGCTTTTTTATCATTTTGAACAAAAATATTTTCAACCTCAACCGGAACTATTTGATCTTTGAATTTACCGGTAGTTATTGCATTCATTGCTTTTTGATGCGAAGAAAAAGAAAATGCATCCTGATCTTCTCTGCTTATTTTGTATTCCCTTGCGACTGCTTCGGCTGTCAGTCCCATTCCCCAATACCATTCCGGATGCTCTTTTGCAACGGCATAGTTCGGAACGATTCTCCATCCACCGAATGGAATTGGCGACATACACTCAACTCCGCCTGCTATGATGCAATCAGCCATCCCCGAATTAATTTTCGCTGATGCTATAGCGATCGTCTCTAATCCGGAAGAACAATATCTGTTAACAGTCATGCCCGGAACTTTTACAGTATCCAGAGCCATGAGCGAGATCATTCTGCCCACATTAAGCCCTTGTTCTGCTTCGGGTGTAGCATTTCCAACAATTACATCATCTATCCTGTTTTTATCCAATTGCGGAAAATTTTCCAGCAATCTTTTTATAACAGCAACTGCCAGATCATCGGGTCGGGTATTTTTGAACATTCCTCGGGGTGCTTTCCCAACAGCACTTCTATATCCTGCAACTATATATGCTTCCATCTTTTTTTATTTTGGTTTTGCGGGTGCAACTGGAGCAGGTTTCGCACCTTTAGTGTCACCTGCTTGCTTGGCTGCTTTTGCTTCCTGCTCTTTTTTTAGTTTTTCAAGTCTTGCTTTTTCTTGTTCAAGATCAACACCCATTCTATAGCTTGTCATCTTAACAACATTTCCTTTTCTGTCATATACAGTCCAGGCTCCATCAAGAAGACCTTTGTTATAATTTCCTTTTGACTGGACTTGCCCATCATCAAAATATTTTGTCCATTCTGAGATCTTTTTTCCGGAATCATATGTTCCTTCCTGCATAGTCTGTCCATTCATGAAATACTTTGTGTATTTACCGTCTTTCTTTCCGGATAAATACTCAACCTCTTCCATTACTTTATTGTAAGAATAATACCTTTTGGAAAGCCCATTTCTCTTACCATTCAAATAATCTACTTCAGATATCAATTCACTGAAATAATTGTAAGATTTCCAGGTACCTTGTTTCTGTCCAAAATCATCAAGGACATTGCGATGATTGTCTTTTCTTGGAGCATTAGCCGGTTTGTATTCTCGTTGGGCAAATGCAATATCAGATGTGCAACACAGTATTGTTGCAAGTAAGAGATAGTTGATGATACGTTTTTGCATGATCTAGTTTCGCAAAGGTTTACCGGTTGTTAAAATACTTTTGATACGCTCAAGGGTTTTTCTCTCTCCGCATAAAGAAAGGAATGCTTCTCTTTCAAGATCCAATAAATATTTTTCAGAAACATTTGTTGGTCCGCTTAGATCACCCCCGCACATGATGTATCCTAATTTTTGGGAGATCAGTTTATCATGTTCCGAAATATAGTTTCCTGAAAACATGGAATTCGCACCGGCGTATATCACTCCGAGTCCCGTTCTGCCAAGTACTCTTATATCTTTTCTTTCTATGGGTCGGGAATAACCGGCATCTGCAAGTTCTAAAGCTTTTGATTTAGCATCTGTGAGCAGACGGGTTCTGTTCATGGTAATGTTATCCTGACCGTATCTTAATAATCCCATTTCAAATGCTTCTTCGGCTGAAGTAGATACTTTAGCCATTCCTATATTCAGAAATTGATTTCTAAGAGAATTTGTTTCCATATCTCCTTCTTTTATACTGTCGCTGAAACGTAATGTCAACTCCTTTGTTCCTCCTCCTCCGGGAATCAATCCAACACCAAACTCCACAAGTCCCATATAGGTTTCTGCATGCGCCTGCACACTGTCGGCATGAAGGTTCATTTCACATCCTCCTCCAAGCGTCAAATTGAATGGAGCAGTAACTACCGGGATAGATGAATAACGAATCCTCATGGTTGCATTTTGAAAAGCACGGATCGCGAAATCGATCTCATCAAACTCTTGTTCCAAAGCATACATATATACGAGGCCAAGGTTAGCTCCGGCAGAATAGTTCTGCCCTTCATTTCCAATGACCAGTCCTTTAAAATCTTTTTCAGCAATTTCTATACTCTTCATGATACCCATGACAACATCACTTCCTATCGTATTCATCTTGGTATGAAACTCAAGATTTAAAATTCCATCACCGATATCTATCAGATCAACACCTGAATTCTTCCAAACAGTTTTAGTTTCTCTTAAAGGATCAAGTATGATCAGATTGGAATTTTCATAAACGGAAACATACGTTTTCGATGATGGTTCATACACCAACAGTTTTCCTTTTTCGGTTTTGTAGAATGTTTCAAAACCTGCATCAAACATTTCATGAACCCATGATGCAACCTTACTTCCGGACGCTTCAATGGCATTCATGATTTCTTTATTTCCAAGTGCGTCCCAACTTTCAAACGGACCAAGTTCCCATCCAAATCCTGCTCTTAATGCCGCATCAATATCAGCTATTGAATCGGAAACTTCAGGCAACCTGTTTGAAGAATAGGAGAGAAGATCGTGAAAAGCCAGTCTGTAAAATTCGCCGGCTTTATCTTTTCCATTGTACAATACCTTATATCTTTCTTTAAGGTTGTCTATTGATTTTGTTAATTCAAGTGTTTGGAATTTTGCTTTGGATCTTGGTTCATATTCCAAGGTATCCAGATTCAAACTAAGGATTTCTTTTCCTCCTTCGGGAGTTTTTATTTTCTTATAGAACCCTTTCCCTGTCTTGTCTCCAAACAATTGTTTTTTCATCATTTCTTCGATGAAACCCGGTAATTTGAATGTTTTTATGGCCTCGTCTTCCGGACAATTTTCTTCGACACCTGCTGCAACTTTTACTAAAGTGTCGAGCCCAACAACATCACAAGTTCGATAAGATGCAGACTTTGGTCTGCCAAGAACAGGGCCGGTAAGTTTATCCACTTCATCGATAGTAAGCCCTAATTGCTTGGTTAGATGAAAAGCTGACATCATTGAATAAACTCCAATTCTATTAGCGATGAAAGCAGGTGTATCTTTGCTTTTTACAGTTGTTTTTCCAAGAAATAAATCTCCGTAATGGATAAGAAATTCCAGCACATCTTCGTCTGTGTCAGGGCCGGGGATTATTTCAAGAAGCTTTAAATATCTTGGAGGATTAAAAAAATGTGTTCCGCAAAAATGCTTGCGAAATTCATCTGATCTTCCTTCAGCGATCAAATGAATAGGAATTCCTGAAGTGTTTGAACTGATTAAAGTTCCGGGTTTACGAAATTCTTCAACCCGTTCCAGCAGACTCTTTTTTATGTCGAGACGTTCAATTACTACTTCTATTACCCAATCACAATCAGAGATCAATTTCAGGTCATCATCAAAATTACCTGTAGATATTAATTGAATAGATTTTTTGGAATAAATCGGAGATGGCTTTGATACTAAGCAAGTTTTCAAGGCATCATTTACGATCTTGTTTCTCGACGCATGGTCCTTGGGATCTGCCTCTTTCGAAGGGATATCCAACAAGATCACAGGAACTCCAATATTAGCAAAGTGACAAGCTATTCTTGAACCCATGATGCCTGAACCAAGCACCGCAACTTTATTTATTATTCTATTTTGCATGTGTATTTGTCTATAAATTAACCGGTACTTTTCAGTCGGGGAGATTCAAGCAAACCAAGCTCCGCGATCTCGTTGATCTCAGTGATCACTTCGAAAAATATTTTAAGTTTCCTTGGATCGATCTTGTCCTGAACGGCTTCGTTAAATCCGATTACTGTCTTTCGCGAAATTTCTCTTTTCTTTTTGCCTTTTGCTGTCAAAGTAAGTCTCACCATCCGCTTATCTTTTGCATCCGGCTCACGTGTAATAAAACCCTTGGTCTCCATTGTTTTTAGCAATCTGACAAGTGATCTGGGTTCCATACCCATCTTAGGACCTAAATGTGTGCTGGGAGTTCCGTCTTTTTGATCAATGTTGAGTAAGGCATATCCAATGGCCATACTCAGTCCATTCCCTGTTGCTTCCAGGTTGTACATCCTGGCAATTTTATGCCAGGTCCAGCGAATATGAAAATCAATTGTTTCGGTGGGTTTCATTCGCCCAAATATAATCAAAATAACGTATGCAAGCATACATTATTAAAATTATGACAAAAACATAGCGAAACCCGGGGTAGGATCTACTCAGCGTAAATAGCCTCTATCTCAGATGCGTACTTATTAAGAATGAATTTTCTTTTGACTTTCATCGTCGGAGTGAGTTCTCCACCCGCAATGGTCCACTCAGCTGGCATCAACTTAAATTTCTTGATCTGATCTGTGTTCGAAAATGAAGGGTTGTACTCAGCTAATATCTGAGTATACATTTCTAATACAGCTTTCTCATTCAATAGAGATTCAGTATTATCTACACTGATTCCTTTGGCTTTACAAAGGGATGTTAATGCAGGTAAGGCGGGGACGATCAAAGCTGTGACAAATCGTTGGTTATCGCCGATGACCATGATCTGTTCGATCAAAGCACTTTCTTTAAATTTATTTTCTATAGGCTGAGGTGCTACATATTTTCCACCTGAAGTCTTGTAAAGCTCTTTCTTGCGATCAGTTATTTTTAGAAATTTATTGTCAACCCATTCTCCAATGTCTCCTGTACTGAACCATCCGTCCTTGTCTAAAACTTCAGCTGTTTCTTTTTCTTTTTTATAGTAACCCATCATGATATTAGGCCCTTTTGCCAGGATCTCTCCATCTGCAGCTATCTTGATCTCAACTTTAGGAATGGCGACACCAACGGTTCCGAATTCAGCATCATCATCATCAAAGCGATTGAAAGTTAATACGGGTGATGTTTCAGTGAGACCATATCCTTCACGAACTTTTATCTGAGCTGCATTGAATACTCGGGCCAGACGGGGTTGTAAAGCAGATGCTCCGGTTACAATTCCGATCACTTCGCCCCCCAAAGCCTCTCTCCATTTCGAAAAAATGATCTTATTTGCAATGCTTAATTTCAATTTGTACCAGGCTGATTTACCTCTGAATTCATACTCATGTCCAAGAGCAATGGCCCAAAAGAATAAGACTTTTTTGATCCCTGTAAGCTCTCTTCCTTTGTCCATGATCTTATCATAGACTTTTTCAAGAAGACGTGGTACAGATGAGAAAAAATGAGGTTTAATTTCTTTCAGATTTTCACCTATGGTCTCCATACTTTCGGCATAATATATTGATGCTCCTGTATAGATATAATAATAGAGCACAGTTCTTTCGAAACTATGACAAAGAGGTAGAAAACTCAGTGTACGGTGATGACTACGAACAGGCAGGCATGGTATGACAGATAAGAGATTTTCAATGATGTTATGATGCGAAAGCATTACTCCTTTGGGAACACCGGTAGTCCCGCTCGTATAAATAATTGTAGCGAGCTCCTCTTTCTTAATTATGTCCATCCGATGTTTCAATTCATCTGCATGTTTTTCATCCGCTTTTTGGAGAAACTCGGTCCAGTGTTTTGCGCCTTCAACTTTTTCAAATGTATAGATCTCCATCAAGCTGTTAACTTCAGATTTGATAGCATTTACTTTATCATACAGATCTTTATCAGAAACAAAACAGATCCTGACTTCAGCATCATTAAATATATACTTGTAGTCTTCGCTGGTTATGGTTGGATAGACAGGAACATTTATAGCTCCGGACTGTAAGATCCCCAGATCAATGAAGTTCCATTCAGGTCTGTTGTTTGAAACGATCCCTATCTTATCATCCTTATTTATCCCTGATTCAATCAGAGCAAGACTAACCTTTCGGATGATATCAATACTTTCCTGCGTGCTGTAAGATCTCCATTTCCCATTCTCTTTCACACTGAACATGTCAGGTTTAGGATAGTTTTCTAACTGGTAATAAGGAATGTCAAATAATCTACGAATGGTCATATTGTTTTTTGTATTTTGAGCCTAATGATACCTGATACAACAGGTAAATATAATATAAAAAAATAATCAATTTTTCACATGGCTATTAAAACTGCCTTAACAGAAATGCTTGGAATCAGGCTTCCAATCGTCATGGCGCCTATGTTTCTGGTCTCAAATGAAAAGATGATGGAAGCTGCTCTGGATGCCGGTATTGCAGGTGCTTTTCCCACTTTGAATTATAGAGAGAACGGGCAGTTGGCGGACATCCTGGATAAGCTGAATCTGCATCTTTCAAAGAGTCCGGGAACTTACGGGGTGAATTTGATCGTACAAAAAACCAATCCACTTTACATAAAACATCTGGAAATCTGTGTTGAAAAAAAAGTGCCCTTTTATATTACCTCACTAGGAAATCCCAAGGAGGTAATAGAAAAAGCTCATGCTTACGGTGCTAAAGTATTTTGTGATATTACGAACCTGGAACATGCCGAAAAAGTACATGGTTTGGGATGTGATGGATTTATTGCCGTAGGGCAGGGAGCAGGAGGGCATGCCGGACCCTATCCGCTTCAGTTATTGATACCATCATTGCGGGAAAAATTTCCGGATACTCCTGTCATTGCTGCGGGGGGAGTTGCTACAGGCATAGGCTTGCTAGGGACTCTGGCACTGGGAGCTGCGGGTGCTTCTATCGGTACTCTTTTTATTGCAAGCATAGAAGCAGGAGTAAATGATGCATATAAAAATGCGATCGTAAATTCAGGTATGCAGGATATCGTTTTGACAGAGAAAATATCCGGTACACCTTGTAATATTATCAATACACCCAATGCAAGAAAAATGGGGTATAAGCAAAATTGGTTTGAGAAATTATTGAGTCAGCATCCTACAACCAAGAAATATTTTAAGATGCTTGTTCAGATCAGAGGCATGAAAAAATTAGAGAAAGCTGTGAGACCCGGAAGCTATCATTCACTGTGGTGTGCAGGGCAAACGGCAGAATTAATACATGAGATAAGTACCTGCAAAGAGATCATTACAAGATTGGAAAATCAAACAAAGAGCGGCATGTCTGATCTGGAGAACATGTTTAAATAATAGAAACATAAATTAAAAGACAATGGATCTCAATACGATTCTCTCAAAGGCTGAAAGATCTCCATTTCAATTGTGGTTGCTGAATTTTGGTCTGTCCAGAAAAGTTCCTTTTAATGCTCCCCATGCAATAAAGATCATTGAAGTAAGAGCTGACTCACTCAAGATCAAATTGCCATATAAAAAAAGCAATCTTAATCACATCAAAGGGATACATGCCTGTGCACTTGCTACCTTATGTGAATATGCTTGCGGCTTGGCTCTTACAAGAAATTTTAATAGTAAGGAAGTAAGGTTGATAATGCGCAGTTTGGTGATACAATATGAGAAGCAGGCAAAGGAAGATGTGTTCTGTACTTTTTATCTTTCAGAAGATTATTTGGAATCTAAGATCAGAATTCCTTTGCGGGAAAGTGGCGAAGTTTTTCACGTTTTCGACGTGGAAGTCAGAAACAAGGCAGATGAATTGATCTGTACTGCTAAAGTGGAATGGCAGTTAAAGCCATGGTCCAATGTGAGAACTAAAATAGAGAATTGATCAGTATTTTTTTGGTCCGGCAAATAATAATACCGCATTGAATTTGTCTTTCGTATGAGGTTCTATCGCCAATCCCATATATTCAAACCGTGTTTGCAGAATATTTTTTCTGTGACCTCTGCTTTTGTTTCCATCATCAATCAGCATATCCATCAGGATAGCTAGTGGTTTATCATTTCCATAGGCGCAATTTTCACCAACTCCTGCATACCTCTCTACAAGTTTATCCATTCTCGTTTTAAATTCCACTCCTTTAGAAGATGTATGCCCGTATTTCCCGGCATTGCCAAGGTCTATTGCATGGGCTCTTGCAGAGTCCGTGAGGTTTTTGGCAGGAATCAAAGGTCTTAGATTCTTGTATTTCTTTAAGTCTTTACGTAAAGATGTAATTGATTTTTCAGAAGGAGTTTTTGATGAGGTATCTTGATATGCACTCAAATAAGTATCACGGAATAATTTTCCGTTCATCCTGGCAAGATTTATTAATTTGTATAATTCTTTTTCATCTGCAGTCATATATTCACTGATCACTTCAGCCTGTTTGTATTTAGGATCATTCCATGCATCAAAATTTTGTTGTGCATTTGAGAAATTAAATAATAACAATGCTGATGAGAGCAGTAATAATTTATGAAACCTGTTGTGATTAAAGACTTTAAACATGATGGCCGATTAAGATATTTGCGATATATTAATATTGCAAGTTAATCTTAATTTCTGAAAAAATCCGTTTGAGGCTTAGAATGGGTTCGACAGATTTGGATTATTTGTAAAAGTAGTATCCGTCATAGTCTTGAGGAAATTCACAAGATCCACCTTTTCCTGAACGCTGAGATCCAACCCAAATTCTTTGCCGGGCTTGGTCATTAGTGGATCCAGGTTTTGTGAATTCATCTTTACGCCGGAATTGTAATGTTCTACAACTTCTTCCAGTGTGCTGAATCTCCCGTCATGCATAAACCTGTCTCTCAAGGCCGCATTTCTGAGTGTTGCAGTTTTGAATTTCCCGATATCGTTAGAATTGCCTGTAACAAGATATGCCCCCAGCCCCTTTCCAGTATGTACAGAATCAAGACCGATATTATGAAATTCATTATTAGTCATTAATGGTATGGAATGACAATGAAAACAATCTCCTTTTTCGGTATTGAAGATCACAAATCCTCTCAATTCTGAAGCTGTTAAAGAACCTTGATGTGTAAGAAACTTATCAAATTTTGAATCCGATGAATTCAACACATGAAAGAATTGTGATAAAGCGAAAGCAGCATCTTTGGCAGTGATCGTATTCACATTGAATGCTTTCTTGAACAGCTCCTTATAAGTGGGGTCCTGATTGAATTTACTCATATCAGCTTGGAAAAAATCATGTACTTCAAAAAACATGATGTCTTCCATAGTACCTTTTATTTTCCCATCCCACAGAAAATTAGAATTCCATCCCAAGTTAATATGTGGTAAAATGGTTGTTCCATTTACTGCTCCGTTTGTAAACCCTTTGGATTGCAAATGGCAAGACGAACAAGACAATCCGTTATTGGAGAGCATTGGATCATAGTATAATCTTCGTCCCAATGCAACACCTTCAACCGTCAGTTTATTATTTTCAGATATTTTATGTTCAGGAAAATGAGAAGGTTGCAATACTGTATATGGGGTAGGGGTGTATGGATTTGATAAATCTGCTTCTGTATCTTTTTTGCATGAAGAATTCAAAAATCCAATTGAAATTAATATGATGAATAGTTTGATATTCATTTTAGTAAATTTTAATTATTAAACACATCCACTCCGTTTTCAGCTAATTTTGTCATTGCTGCGATATTACCCATTGAATAATTTCCATCTATATTGAAATCGTAGATATGCGGGTTCTTATACCAATCATTAATGTTCATTTGTATGCTTACTGTATTTGCTTTATCATGTAGTATTTGAAATAGTTTATTCTGTGCATTTGCAGATACTGTATAACCATTATTTCCAAGATGCATAGCATATCCAAAAGAACTGCTGCCATTTATAAAATAACCTTCCATCTTCATAAAATGATAACCACCGCCCATGGGTTCAGGCCATGCCATTCCCAGGTTCTCCAATGTATTTGGAAGTGATCCGGATATATTGGAGCTGCTATCCAAACCAATCAAAAATTCTATTCCGGAATAATTTCCTTCTAATGGATTTGCGAAATTGATCTTGTTTTTTTCGAGAATTCTTGAATCAACATAATAGATTCCCGGAAGCCCTATTTTAGTACCATCTGTTTTTATCAGTTTAATATTGCTGATATAATATTGCAGTCTGGTTACACTATAATTATTTCCTGCCTGATTGGTATAAATAATGGTGTCGAAAGTAATTGGACTGCCGTCAACCATATATCCGATATCAATAGTAAGACTTGTTGTAACAGTGTGTGTGTCAGCTGGTGTAAGTGTTTCTTCTTTCTTGCAAGACGAAAATGCCAGTAATGATCCAACAATTAGTATGGAGATTGATTTCATTTTACGTTATTTTAATAACATAAAATTAAGTCAATGAAAATGGTCAAACTATGACTTGTGTCACATATAGCCGAATCAGTATACGTTTACTCCACCAATAAATGTCCGAGCTACTTTTGTACTCCAGATCTCATTTTCAGGGATCTTCATAATGTCTTTTTCAAGAATGACAAAGTCGGCTTGCTTGCCTTTTTCCAAACTACCACTTCTCTTTTCCATGAACCCAGCATAAGCAGCCCATATTGTCATTGCTCTGAGAGCTTGTTCCCTGCTAATTGCATCTTCCATTCTAAATCCTGAATCAGGGAAACCTTGCTGATCTTTTCTGGAAACTGCAGCATAAAATCCGAAAAGCGGATTGATGTCTTCAACAGGAAAATCACTACCACCTGCAATGAATCCATTTTGATCCAACAAATGTTTATAAGCATAAGCACCTTTCATGCGGTCTTTTCCTAACCTGGTTTCTGCCCAGTACATATCGGAGGTTGCATGGGTAGGTTGAACGGATGGTATGATCTTGAATTTGCCAAATAAATGTATGTCTTCCGGATCCATAATTTGTGCATGTTCTATTCTCCAACGCCTGTCATTGTCTTCGCCAATAAGTTTTCCAAATGTGTTGATCATGTAGTTATTTGCCGAATCACCGATGCAATGCACATTAAGCTGGAAGCCGAGATCATAAACAGTTTTAGCAACTTTACTCAGTGAATCAGCACTAAATAATAGAAAGCCTTTATGCCCTAATTGATCCGAATAATCATGTTTCAAACAAGCTCCACGCGACCCAAGCGCTCCATCAGAATATAATTTAAAAGCGCTGACCTGCAGCGAGGGTTTTTCGATCTTTCCATTTTTTTGAAAATAATCTAAATTATGTTTTGCCCAGGTGATCATTGCATAAACACGCATTTTAAGATCACCTTTGGTCTGCAAAGAATCTATTAATTGGATCACATCAACATCAAGTCCGGCATCCGAAACAGTAGTAAGTCCAACTGCTAAGCAATTTGCTTGTGCATTTAATAATGCATCTATCTCAGCTTGTCTGGATGGTTTAGGGATAATATTTTTAACTAGATCAACTGCATTGTCAATCAATATTCCGGTGAGTCTTCCATTCTTTATTTCAATCTCACCACCTTCAACCTGTGTCTCTTTTGTGATGCCTGCCAGATCCAAACTTTTTTGGTTAACGAGCGCTGCATGTCCATCTATCCTGTACATAAACACAGGTATGTCGGGAAACAAACTATCCAAAACAGCTCTGTCAGGAAATTCTTGAACTTGCCAATCATTCTGATCCCAGGCACGGGCAAAGACCCATCCTCCATATCGTTTATTGGGATAAGCTAACAGTGTATCTATGCAAGCTTCAAATGAAGTTGTCTTCCATAAAAGGATCTTTTCAAGATCAATACCATAACCATAAAAATGACAATGCGCATCATGGAAACCGGGGTAAATACTTTTTCCATTTGCATCAATAACTTGTTTGGATTCGTAGCGGTTTAGAATATCCGTATTATCACCTGTTTCCAGGATAATACCGTCTTTTATTGCAATACTTTCAGTGATGGTAAAACTACTATCGACTGTATAAATGTTAGCATTGTGAATGATCAGATCTGCTTTTATTTTACTGCTGCAAGAAGAAATAAGAACAGATGACAGGAGAGAAAAGGAAATTAAAAAACTCTTCATTTACTTTCTTTATTGATATAAAATGGATTTGCCTGAGCAGTAGGTGTGATAATGACATCAGAAATATTTACATGCGCCGGGCGGGATACTACAAACCAAACTGTCTCAGCAATATCCTGGGCAATCAAAGGCTGATATCCGTCATAGGTCTTGGTTGCTCTTTCTGTATCTCCTTTGTATCGAACCAAAGAAAATTCTGTTTCAGCAGCTCCGGGTGATATGGAAGTTACCCGAATGCCATATTGCAACATATCTATTCTCATAGATTTAGTAATTGCCTCAACAGCAAATTTTGTAGCGCAATAAATGTTTCCTTGATAATAAGCATCTTTACCTGCAAGAGAACTCAGATTAATAATATGCCCGGATCTTTTGGAAACCATCAACGGAGCTATAAGTCGGGACAGATATAATAATCCTTTCACATTTGTATCTATCATCAATTCCCAATCATCCACATCTCCTTCATGAAATGGAGCCAGACCGGAAGCCATGCCTGCGTTGTTAAGGAGTACATCAATATTTTTCCAATCTTCAGGAAGTGATGCTACTGCTTTTTCACATGCTGCTCTGTCTTGAATATCAAAGCAAAGCGTAAAGACCTTAACCTCGTTTTCTTTTATGATATCGTTTTTCAATTCTTCCAGCAATTCCTGTCTTCTTCCGGTGATGATCAAATTCCATCCATTGGATGCAAATAATCTGGCAGTTGCTTCTCCAAATCCTGCTGTGGCTCCGGTAATTAATATTATTTTATGATTCATCATAGATCAGGCTAATTGAGTATCTACAGGTTTTCCGAAAATTCGTATCACTCCAAAAAGAATTATAAATCCAATTGGATAAGTTATGTACCAACCCATACCATAGTCGGCAAGTTTGGTGCAAACCAGCATGCTTACTACTGCTACTACAACCGCATAAGGTAATTGGGTTCTGACGTGGTCGACGTGCGGACAAGAGCTTGCCATAGAACTTAAGATTGTCGTATCAGAAATTGGAGAGCAGTGATCTCCAAAAACGGCTCCTGCCAGAACAACTGAAACTACGTTGTAAAAGATGCGAAAGATCTCCGGTTCCGGTAATCCTGCAACATGACAAATGTTCCATGCCAGTGGAAGTACAATAGGGTAAAGAATCGTCATTGTTCCCCAGGAAGTTCCTGTTGAAAATGCTGTGATAGCTGCAAGCAAGAAAGTGATTTCTGCTATCCAGTAAGGGCTAATTTTATCTGATAGTATATTGCTTAAAAAGCTTGCGGTATGTAGGTCTTCAGTAACTTTTCCCAGTGACCAGGCCAATACAAGTACAGAGATTGCAGGGACCATGGTTTTGAGACCATCCAGCAAAGTTTCAAATGCTCTTGCTACACTCATTATCTTACTGGATATTGAAAGCAGCATAGCCATAAATACACCGGATGCACTTGCCCAGATCAATGCCTTATATGAATCTGCATTTCCAATGGTCTCGCTTAATTTTCTTGCAAAGGAAATATCCGTTTGGGCCCAGATCTCTGCAGTATAACCGGTACTGATCAATCCAATAATAACTACTGATATCAATGTTAATACTGGTAACAATGCATTGAGCCAATTATGTTTTATTCCCGGTATAGGTTCAAGTGCTTTGAGTGCATCATCAACTTCTGCTCCGCCGCGAAGTTCGTCTCCTTCAGTTAACCTGCCGGTGGTTCTTGCCCGCCTTTCTGCTTTCAGCATAGGACCGAAATCACGTTTGGAAAAGATCAACATGAGCATGAATCCCAAAGTCAGGATTGGATAAAATGAAAATTGAAGAGAATTCAGAAAAACGGAGTAGGCGCTTTCATTCAGAGTGATAGTTGTAGTGTCTGCATTTACGGCATCTATAGCTTGTTGTATAAATCCAAGTTCAGCTCCGATCCAGGTTGTTATGAATGCAATAGCGGCAACAGGAGCAGCTGTTGAATCGACGATATAACTTAATTTTTCTCTGCTTATTTTTAGTTTGTCCGTTACAGGGCGCATTGTATTTCCTACAACCAAGGTGTTTGCATAATCATCAAAGAAGATCAGGACACCCAAAAGCCAGGTAATGAATTGGCCCATAACAGGCGTTTTCGCATAAGGCGCAAGCTTATCCACTACACCCTTCATTCCTCCGTTTCTCGAAATGATGGCTACCATACCACCTATCAGCATTGAGAACAAAATAACCGAAACGTGCGATCTGTCAGCAATTGAATCAACTACATAGGTATCTATTGAACGGACAAATGCCACTACCCATGAAAGTGGGGAAAATCCCTGAAGGATCAAGGCTCCGGAAAATATTCCAACAAAAAGTGAAGAGATCACTTCTCTGAATATTAAAGCCATTAGAATAGCCAGTAATGGTGGGATAATTGAAAACCAAGCAGGGATTTCCCGAACAACACCCTCCTTTGTAATTATAAATTTACCGTCTTCATAAACAAACTTTTCTGTCAGTTCATCGCTCGGTTCAGCCGATTCAATTGTAAGGCCTACAGTAGATGAATCAGAGCGTACATCTGCTTGATTTGAAATTATTGTGTCTTGTGCCTTTACAAGTTGAAAAGTACCTGCAAACAAAACCAAAACAAGAAAAAGCAATTTTAATGATTTTTTGAATTTGATATTTTTCATAATCAAGCTTTGAATCAAATGTAATAAAAATCAGTTCTTGGATCCGGGAGCTAAAAAGAAATGCTCGCAATGCAATGTCAACTTCTGAAAGTTTCCTTTTAAAATAGATCGGGGAATAAATACAAACATGATAGCTGTCAGAAAAGGAAGAGCGGGTATCTTATATCTAACCATAGCACCGACTATCGGTGTAACCAATCCTATCAATACAAATAAGCCAATAATGAATGTGATCATAAAGGCCATGTATTTACTATTAAATTTTTCGGATTTGAAGTTGAATGCCGCGAACAGGATCAGTATTACAAAAAATAAATTTTCGAAAGCTGCTACCAGCATTAAAATATTTTTGCTTTCCCAAAGGAAGGGTCTTAACAAAGTATTAAAGAAAGCAATAGGGCTATTTATTAATACACTCAGAGGAGATGAAGTTAATAGCGGAATCTCAATAGCACTTCCTGCCTGGAACACTTCCGCAACTTTTATAAAATCGTTTTGTTTTCTTGCAACAATTTCAAATACATTAAAATCAAGTGGTAAATAGGATATTAGCAATGCAAATAGATACAGAAAGGAAAAACTACCTCCTATGATCAAGACGATTTTTTTCCTCCATTTTTGCATCATTATAATAGCCAGGATAGCCGGAATCAGAACAATCAGAATATAAAATTTAAGATACATAGATAGTATCATAGCTAATAAGGCAAGTAAAATATTGCCTCGTTTTTTTGAATTTAATCGATCAGGAAACTGAAAAATAAAGTATACCAGATAACCAAAACCAAGCATCAATATAGGTTCCTTCAGTATTCCGGATGACCAGAATAAAACAGATGGTAATAAAAATACGGAGATCAAATTTCCACTTACTGAGTTTGGGAAAGCGATGTTCAGTGATCGGAATAAATAAAGCTGACCAATGAATCCAATAAAACAAAACATAATAATATGAACCAGAAAACTTCTTTGGGAGAATAACATCAAAAATGCATTGACCCTAATTACGATCCTGCTATCATTGTATACATTGTCTTCTAATGGTTTTACCCAAAGATTCATGGAATCATAATAATTCTGGATCACCGGATCATCATCATCTATCCCTGTCAACATGCGAATATAGATGCCGGGATCAATTTTCAATGTTGAATACATGATACTGGCATCATCAAAATAATTGAATGAATCGCTGGTATTACGTGGTGTATAATAGAAGCTGTAAATAGCCCACATCATTAAACCGGCAATGATCTTTATGCTGAATAATGTAATGATACCTTGCTTGCTAAGGCCGGTAAATTTTAATATCCTGTTTGATGACAGAATTAAAAAAAGGAAAAGTGTAATTACTATGGCTGCAATTATGCTCAACACAGATGTTCGGATTTAGAGCGTAAAGTTAGCAATGCAGGTCAAATGAGAGCAACCTAGACGATGAAGATTCCGCATTATTTTGTTAATTTTGGACAAAATCTGAAAAGAAAATGACTAGTGCAACAACAGAATCCCTGACAGACATCACAACAGCAAAAAAACTAGGTTTATTGGAAGCAGAGTTTAAAAGGATCTGTGAAATAATGGGCAGAACTCCAAATTTTACAGAACTCAGTATCTTTTCTGTGATGTGGTCAGAGCATTGTTCATACAAAAATTCAATTGTTTGGCTTAAGACTTTGCCCAAAGACGGGCCTCATATGCTTGCGAAAGCAGGAGAAGAGAATGCAGGCTTGGTAGATATTGGGGATGGATTAGGATGTGCATTCAAAATAGAGAGTCATAATCACCCTTCAGCTTTAGAACCTTATCAGGGTGCAGCAACAGGAGTAGGAGGGATCAATAGAGATATATTTACTATGGGCGCCCGTCCGATAGCTCAATTAAATTCGCTTCGTTTTGGGAACCTGAAACTGGATCGGACGAAATGGCTTGTAAAAGGAGTTGTTAAAGGTATTGGCGATTACGGTAATGCATTTGGCATTCCCACTGTTGGCGGAGAAGTATTTTTTGATGATTGCTACACGGTAAATCCTTTGGTGAATGCAATGTCGGCCGGAATTGTAAAAGCAGGTGAAACTGCTTCCGCTACATCCTATGGTGTAGGTAATCCGGTATACATTGTTGGATCGGCTACCGGGAAAGATGGTATCCATGGTGCTACATTTGCCTCCGGGGATCTGCATGCGGATAGCCACGAAGATCTTCCTGCTGTTCAGGTTGGGGATCCTTTTCAGGAAAAATTGTTACTGGAAGCGAGTCTGGAAGTGATCCAGACCGGTGCTGTTATTGGCATGCAGGATATGGGAGCTGCCGGGATCACTTGTTCAACTTCTGAAATGTCAGCCAAAGGCGAACATGGAATGAAGATCTGGTTGGATAAAGTTCCTACCCGCCAGAAAGACATGCTGCCCTTCGAAATTTTGCTTTCTGAATCTCAAGAGCGGATGCTGATCGTAGTAAAGAAGGGAATGGAAAAAGAGGTTGAAGCTGTTTTTGAAAAGTGGGATCTGAGATGTGAATGTATTGGAGAGGTAACAGAAGGAAACAGAATACAATTCTATTTGCATGATGAATTGGTTGCAGATGTTCCGGCTTTTGATCTTGTTCTGGGAGGTGGTGCACCCGTTTATCACAGAGAATATACAGAGCCGGCATATATGAATGCCAATCGCTCATTCAATATGAATAGCATACCTGTTCCGGAGAATCTTAAGGATGTTGCCGTTCATTTGGCTTCGCATCCGAATATTGCTTCTAAGAGATGGATCTTTGAACAATATGATTCAATGGTAGGCACGCTGAATATGAGCACCAATGCTCCTTCTGATGCCGCTATTGTGGAGATCCGCGAAACCAATAAAGCGATCGCTCTTACCGTGGATTGCAATGCCAGATATGTATATGCAGATCCTGAGCAAGGTACTGCTATAGCCGTTGCAGAAGCTGCAAGAAACATTGTTTGTTCAGGTGCAGAGCCTTCAGCAATAACCAATTGTTTAAATTTCGGAAATCCCTACAACCCGGAAGTATATTGGCAGTTTGTTCATGCTATTAAAGGCATGGGCAAAGCTTGCGAATTTTTCAAGACCCCTGTTACCGGTGGGAACGTCAGTTTCTACAATCAAAGCAGTGATGAAGGACCTGTTTTCCCAACTCCGACGATAGGGATGCTGGGGATTATGGCTGATAAAAATAATAGGATGACACTTGATTTTAAAAAAGAAGGTGATCTGATCTATATGATAGGAAGTTCTGTTGCTGATATTGCATCATCGCAATATCTCGTATCCTGGCATAATGTAAAGAATAGTCCTGCCCCGGCTTTTACTTTGGAGGAAGAAGGAAAAGTACAGTCAGCAGTATTGAATTGTATTTATGAAGGCTTGATCAAATCCGCACATGATGTTTCTGATGGAGGGTTATTTATTACTCTTTTGGAATCAGCAATTGTAAATAAATTAGGTTTCCAGATCTCATGTGATCCTGCCATCAGACAGGATGCATTCTTGTTTGGTGAAAGCCAGAGCAGAGTCATCGTAAGTGTGAGCCCTGAGAAGCAAGATCTTTTTGTCGAATATCTCTCAACACATGAAGCTGAATTTTCTTTATTAGGTGAAGTTTCTGTTGGAGAATTGATAATTGATGATCAAAGTTTTGGTTCTATTGAAGAATTTTCTGTGCATTACAATGATAGCTTAGGAAAAATTTTATCCTCTAACTAGTTCGTTGAATGGCCAAGGGAGGGTTCTTTCGTAAAGCGGGCAGATTAATGCTCAAGGTTATCTTGTGGTTTCTTGCAATCAGTATAGGATCAACTATCTTATTTAGATTTGTTCCTATTCCGGTTACACCCCTCATGTTGATCCGGGTGGTAGAGCAGATCTCAGATAATAAAAAGATCAAACTGAAGAAAGATTGGGAAAGTCTTGACAATATCTCAAAACATTTACCACTGGCAGTAATTGCAGCTGAAGATCAATTATTCATGGATCATAGTGGTTTTGATATGAAGGCCATTGAGAAAGCTATTAAACACAACAAAAAAAAGAAGAAGATCAAGGGAGCATCCACGATCAGTCAGCAAACGGCTAAGAATGTATTTCTATGGCCGGGTAGAAGCTGGTTGAGAAAAGGTTTTGAAGTTTACTTTACTACATTGATAGAATTGATCTGGGGTAAACGCAGGATCATGGAAGTCTATCTGAATGTGATTGAAATGGGTGATGGGATTTACGGAGCTGAGAAAGCAAGTCGCTTATTTTATGGAAAGCCTGCAATCAGAATGAGTGCTTCCGAAGCAGCCGGAATAGCAGCTGTTTTGCCTAACCCCAGAAGATGGTCGCCGGCTAAACCCACTTCCTATATACAAGGAAGAAAAAGTTGGATTTTGAGAAACATGAATAATTTAGGGGATCAGGGATTTGATTAAAACCCCATACTAAATCCAATGCGGATAATTGGATTTACATAGGGTGAATAAATTGTTTGATTCAAATTCCATAATGCACTCATCTGAACAGATGAATTTTCCCCCAGTCTTTGCCTGAGGCCTCCACCTGCAAGTAAACTGCCTATTTCTATTCTTCTCCGGTTATTATTGAAATCTATTATTTCTCTGCTCAGTACTTCGTATTCTATATGTGTGAATATATTATCTGTGATCAGAAATCGATTAAATACCCTGCCTCCATATATACTCGTAGAGAAATCGATCCGCTTTTCGCTGTAATAAATATAGGTTGCACCAACGCCAACTGATACACGGTCTGTTAATTTATATCCAACCAATGGACTAATATCGAAATATGTAAATGTTCCAAATTGAGCTCCTAAATTTCCTCCGTAGTAAAAGCGGTTTTTTTTCTCCTGTGCCGATAAAGAGAAACTTGAAAGACACAAAAGTGTCATTAATAAAATAGAGATCTTAATTGACAAAATAGATTTCATTCTTGATTCAAATTTGATACATCAAATCTTCAACGGAAAGATAAGCGTCTAAATTATCCTGAAATGATTTTGATCTGAAGATTGATATAATGATCAGGCTTCTACCAGATCAGGTGTAGATTCTGTTTCTATGAAATACATATCCACTTCGCCTATGTTTTTTGCAGAGATCTTTCCTCTGTAAGCACAGCTGTAGTCATTCTTTATTAACTCGAACGTAGAAGCTGAAATATTGATCTTACCGGGAACTCCATTGCTTTCCATCCTGCTTGCGATATTCACGGTGCTACCCCAAATATCATAAGCATATTTCGTTTTTCCAACGACCCCTGCTACAACAGGTCCTGTATGAATTCCAATTCGAATATCCCAGGGAACTAATCCTTTCAATTGTTGTCTGGTATTTTTCTCTTTGATAAAGTTTTGAATATCGAGTGCTGCTCTTACCGCATTTAATGGGTGATCTGTATCCGGAGTAGGGATACCACCGGCACACATATAAGCATCTCCAATAGTTTTGATCTTTTCAATATTATGTTTATCCATAATATCATCAAATGCATTAAAATATTCATTCAGTTCTTCTACCAATTCATTTGGAGATAAGCCTTCTGCAATCTTTGAAAATTCCTTGAAATCAGTAAATAATACAGTCACACTATCATAATATCGAGGAGTGGCCTGCCCGTTTTTTTGTAATTCGTCTGCTACTTCAGCAGGTAAAATATTTAGCAGTAAACTCTCGATTTCATCTTTCTGTTGATCGAGTATTTGATTGATCTTGACTTTCTCTCTGTAGTTTTTGAAGAGTATAAATACGATAGCTATTACCATCAACAAACCAATCAAGAATGCATTCTTTGCGAATCGTTGTCTTTCCAGATCCAGGTCTTGTAACTCTTTATCTTTTGTCAGGATTTCAATCTGGCCTTGTTTCTTTTCAATTTCATAATTAAATGTAAGACCGGATAATTTTTTTTCTATCTCGAAATTATATAATGTATCCTTGATTCCGGTTAATAAATTCTGATACTCATATGCATTCTTATAATCATTCAGCGCATGATAAATATTAGACATTCCTTCATAAATATTCTTCAATTCATAACTGGCACCTACATCCAATGCAAGAATCTTGGCTTGCTGATATTTCTCTAATGCTTTTTTCTTATCTCCTTTTTGTTCGTAGGTGTTGGCTTGTCCAATTAAGGCCTGAGCCATATCAAGTTTTGCATTTAACCCTGCTGCAATTTCAAATGCTTCTTCCTGATAAGAAATAGCTTTATTATAATCTTTTCTAAGCGTATAAACTTTACCAATGTTATTTAGAGAATACGGTATATTTTCAGATCCGGCGTAGGCTTTAACAGATCTTTCAAGATAGTTTAATGCAGATACATCATCTCCTTTTTCAAGATACAGCTCACCTAGATTTACAGTTGTAGTGCCGATAGCATCATTGTCTTTGATAGCTTCTGCAAGTGGCAATGCTCTTAAATAGTACTCGAGAGCTCTGTCATGGGTAGCTTTTTTGTTGAAATAAACGGCACCAATATTTATTAATGCTGTTGTAACTCTTAAAGTATCACCTGTTTCTTCAGATACTTTTAAAGAACGGATATAATGATCCAATGCATTTACATCATCTGCCTGATTAAAATAGATTGCACCTATATTACTTAGCATATTGGCAACACCTACTTTGTCATTCAGGCTTTCAAAAACTTTGAGAGATTGATTCCAATTATCAAGCGCTTCTACATATTGGCCCTGGAGATAATATGCAATTCCGATATTCTTTAATGAGTAGGCTAAACCATTTTGATAATCCAATTTTTCAGAAAGTACTTTTGCTTGTTCCCCAAATTTTATTGAACTATGCGGGGCAGAACCAAAGTATTTTTTGCTCAATGTCAATAAGGTATTGACCTTGTTTGTATCCGGTTTAGACTTCACAAGTACAGCCATAAGACTGTCCGTCTCAGCATCGGCAGATGAAAAGAATGGAGACAAAGCGAAAAGAAAAGCTAGAACTATAAATTTAAAACGATACATAGGCTTTTTCTGCTCAGACAATGTACGAAACATTTTTTATTTCAATGTTGATTGATAGTTCTTTAAACAAATAAGGGGAGCATTTAGCTCCCCTTATTATCTTGACTTTTAAAAGATCAATTCTTAATTACGATCATCTTCTTTATATATACTTCATTTGAAATAATAAGTTTTACAAAGTAAATACCCGGAATCAATTTCGAAACGTCAGCTTCAAAGCTATAAGTTGTTCCTTCTGAGATTTGATTATTCATAAGTTGAGTAACCAATTTTCCATTGATATCATAAATATTAAGCATTGCCTGATCATCTGCATTCGCAACGAAGCTAATGCTTGTATTTCCATTAGAAGGATTAGGTATAATAGATATCACCGGATCCGGAGTTCCATTTGCAATTGTCTCTATATATCTCACTCCACCGGAGTTGGACGAGAATCCTGCAAATACTCTACAGCTATGGAACGCCTGGATCAAATCTTCAATGGTTGCACTGATCTCGGCTAAACTTGGCGAACTGCCAGTATAAACCCCACCCAAGCCTTTATCAGCCAGGATCAATAGATCGTTTACGGTGTTATTTGTTCCCAAATAAGTAACTACAGAAGGAGGTAAGGCAAATACTTGCTTACTTCCGGCAACCGCCTGACCGGTAGCGCAGGATGTTGATGCATATGTAGTCAGATAAGGTGCTGTGATCCTCAATGAACCCAAAGCAGGATTTTGTCTTAAGCTCAATTTCAAAGATATAGTATGACCGATCAGGACATTCTTGAATCGTTGACCTTGCAGATAATTATTTCCCGTTGCCGTAGCACAACTAACACTACCCACAGGCAATACATCTGCTGATTTGTTTGCAGGCAGTTTTCCCTGTAAACAATTAGCTTCGGTAGTACCGATGGTTATTTTCCTGTTATTCATTCCTATCGTCAATGGTCCTTGTGCAAGCAATGAGTTAAGCAATGTCATACTTGCTCCGCCTCCACAAACTGAACCATTGGAATTTCCCCAAAGCCCCTGAGAATACGTACAGAATAATGGAGTAGCTGTTGCTAGCTGTAATGTACAAGTACTGCTTCCTTGGGTGACACTGCTACTAACTACGAGAGTAAATGTTGCAGTCACACCTTCAGTACCGGATGTGTAATTTATCTGGTTTGTTGTATGTCCACTGGTAATGATCCAGGAATTATCAGCTGAACTTACAGACCATAAATACGAATCCGCATTGCTGATATTAGCATTCAAAATATTTCCAGTCATACCACTGAGCGGAGGTGAAGCCGGAGCAATTATGTTGCATGATGGCAATGCAATTACAGTCAATGTTCCATTTTGGTATAGTACATTATAGTAAGGAGGTTGCTTTTGTACCATATTACCCGGTACGATCTGATAAGTTCCGGGTCCTAATGGTCCGGTACCTACTTGTACTCCGTTTGAATCGAGAATAATATAGGTAGGTTGTGATACCACTATATTGCTATCAGCATCTTCAAATAAATATCCGAGTTTGACGCTGGTATATGTTGGTTGAGGACTTCCTGTAACCACTGACTTGTTATCAGCTTTCACAACAAGATCACCCGGTAGTATGGTAAGATTACCAAGTCCGTAAGAGATCACGAAGTTATCCGACAGATAGCCTCCCGGCACAATGGTATGCATTCCCGGAGTGGTTCCTGTTATCATATTGATAGGTAATAATGTTGTAAGCGAGTCTCCCGGAGGAGCTGCTACATCATCAGAATCTATGATAACAACCACATTACTATTGCTTGAATCATCAACGGTAGAACTATTCACAATTGGTGAACCATTTACAAGTACCCTTGCATTTACAATTGCACCTCCATTTACAAGCACTCTTGCATTTACCAATGCTCTTGCATTCACTAATACACGTGCACTCACCAAAGGAGAGTTACCCGGATCATCCTGATAATTAAATACGGATTCAGTTGCAACATCAACCAATCTGGTTGTGTCGTACACAGTTGTTCCATTTACCAAGACCCTTGCATTTACCAATACTCGCGCATTGACCAAAGCTCTGGCACTGGTAAGGAAACTCATATTGTATAAGTCAGCATTAACAAGGACCCTTGCATTAACCAATACCCTCGCATCAACCAAAGCTAATTCATTCACAATATCAGCCTGATGACCTGTTTGTATCGAATTCAGGAAGGTAGAAAGTTGAGCAGGAGAAATTAATGAATCCGGGAACTCATAGATGAATTGGAAATCATCCAATTTATCTCCATAAGTTACAGAAGTATCCTTGGGAGTGATGACCAATGGCATTTTGTCAATGGTAAGGAAGCCGCTGGCAAATGTGTAACTAAATTGCTCTGTCAATCCTATATCAAATGGATCATTTGGATCCAACGGATCCACAGAATTTTGGATAATATAAAGACCTACATCACTCAAGTTATTTGCCGGAGTTGTATAATTTATTGAATCCAATCCCAGATCTGCAAGTGAATAACCTGTATTTTGATATGGAACACTATCTACAAGAATAGTGGAAGTGAATACCGGCATCGTCTGGCCATATAGTTTTGTTTTGTTATCGGCTTTTATGATAATGTTTTTCAATAGAGGTGTGAAGAAATACAAAGTGTTAGAATATCCACCATCCAATCCACTTGGTGTGATTGGTGGAGTATATACTTGTATTGGAGGATTACCGGTAAACAAAGGAACAACGGCTGTTAAAGTATTAGTATTGACAAAAGTTGTTGGGAGAGGTAATCCTCTAAATAAAACCTGAGACTGAGTGGTCATAAACTGACCATTAATAGTAACAGTAAATACCACTGAACCGGGGACCGTTGTAGAGTCAGGTAACCCAAGGCTGATAAGGACAGGAGTAGGAGCTGCAAATGTTAGCATTGCTGCTCCAACATCAATCAAACCGCTGCCTGTTTTAACATCATGACCGGGAGCGTCCATATCAACAGAAGTGCCCTGATAAAGACTTCTCATTTGATCAGGAGTAAGACTGTCATTATAGAATTTTTTCCTTGCATGCAGCAATAGTGCAGCACCGGCAGCAGCATGAGGAGCCGCGGCAGAGGTTCCAAAGA
>JBBKWX010000018.1:0-5062 GCA_037969175.1 Bacteroidia bacterium
ATGAGGATCCCGATATTTTTTTCTTTCAATTTAGAAACAATACTCTGGATATCTTCTACTGCTATTGGATCTACACCTGCGAATGGTTCATCCAGCAAAATAAAACTTGGATCAGTTGCCAGTGCTCTTGCTATTTCCGTTCTTCTCCTTTCGCCTCCACTTAAGAGATCTCCTCTACCTGTCCGGACCCTATTCAATCCAAACTCTTCGAGTAATTCTTCAAGTCTGCTTTCTCTTTCGATCTTAGTTTTTTTGGTCATTTCCAAAACGGCCATGATATTATCTTCTACAGATAATTTCCGAAACACGGATGCTTCTTGTGCCAGATAACCTATACCTAATTGAGCTCTGCGATACATGGGCTCATTGGTAATATTTTTATCATTCAGATAAACATTTCCTTCATTGGGACGGATCAGTCCAACTGCCATATAAAACGTCGTCGTTTTTCCGGCTCCGTTTGGACCTAACAAACCTACGATCTCTCCCTGTTTCACTTCTATGGAAACATGATCGACAACGGTTCTGCTCTTGTATTTTTTTACAAGATTTTCACAACGTAATATGCTGGATGTATTAGACATTCTTTTTTTCTTCAAGTTGATCCCAAAATTCAACTGCACGACGAAGATGAGGTATTACTATGGTTCCACCAACCAGAGTTGCAACTGAAAAGATCTCAAAAACTTCTTCAGAGCTCAATCCTTCTTCATTACATTTTTCAAGATGATATTTAACACAATCATCACATCGCAACACCATACTGGCAACCAAACCCAGCATCTCTTTGGTTTTAGTATCCAGAGCACCCGGAGCATAGGTATTTGTATCAAGATTATACATTCTCTTGATCACTTTATTATCCTGTTCAAGGATACGTTTATTCATCCTTGCTCTGTAATCATTGAATTCCTGAACCTTATCTGCCATTGTGTGTGAATTTAGATCTTTTCTTTTTCTTGTTTTCTTATCACATAAGCTGATATGAAAATACTTACTTCGTACAGGATCACCAAAGGAATTGTAACCAGCAATTGAGAAGTAACATCAGGTGGAGTAATGATGGCTCCCAAAATTAAGGCTCCAACAAATGAATGCCTGCGAAAAGCCCTCAACATTCCCGGATTTACCAAACCTACTTTTGTAAGGAAATAGATCAGTATAGGTAATTCAAATACAATACCTGCAGCCAGTGTGATGGTTGTTACAGTTGAAATATATGAACCCAGATTGATCTGATTTGCAACTGATGTGCTAACCTGATAAGAACCCAGAAAGTTTACAGAAAGGGGTGTGATCAAATAATAGCCGAATAATATTCCCAGGAGGAACAAGAAAGTTGTCCAGAATACGATCCCTTTGGCATAACGGCTTTCTTTTTCTTGCAATGCCGGTTTTACAAAAGACCAGATCTCCCAAAATACATAAGGGAATCCGATGATCAAACCGGCCAAAGCACTCACTGTAATGTGTGTGGTAAACTGCCCCGACATATCCAGATTGAACAATGTGAAATCCATACTGGTAATGCAGAGTATTCCATTCAAACCCAATGCAGCATCAATTTTACATAACTGAATATAGGTCCAGAACTGAGGATTCATAGGAGCCAGAATGATCTGGTCGAAGATGATATCTTTATAAAGGAAGGCAGCGATAGCAATCACCAAAATTGCAATAATAGATCTAACCAAATGCCATCTAAGGGCTTCCAGGTGATCCAGGAAATTCATTTCATTTTGAGGTGCTTCGTCCATATAGGCCCAATTGGGAAGCGCAAAGTTATGAGAATAGATGAGAATGATCAGATGATTCCTTCTCGAACAAGATCATGCAGATGAACAAATCCGGCAAGTTTTTCTCCATCCATAACCAGCAGTTGGGTAATATTATGTTGCTTCATGGTATGCAATGCATCGACTGCAAGCGTATCACTATGAACATATTTTGGATTGGCTGTCATGATATCAGCAGCTTTGATGTTTTTAAGATCAAAATCTTTTTCCATCATTCTTCTCAGATCACCATCCGTAATCAGTCCTGCAAGTCTATCATTCTGCATTACTGCAGTTGCTCCAAGCCGTTTGGCAGAGATCTCGAGTATGACTGTTTTAAGATCTGAATCGAGTGCTACTTTAGGAATGGGATTATATGAAATGATATCTGCTACTCTCAAGTAAAGTCTTTTTCCTAAAGCACCTCCCGGGTGATAACGTGCAAAATCATCAGAAGTAAATCCCCTGAGTTCAAGCAGACACACTGCAAGTGCATCACCAATAGCCATTTGTGCAATTGATGAGCTGGTAGGAGCCAGATTATGCGGGCAAGCTTCTTTTTCAACCGAGGTATTCAGGATCAACTCGACATTTTTTGCCAGATAGGAATCTATATTTCCTGCCATTCCGATAAGTTGGTTCCCGGCTTGGCGCAGAAGAGGAACTAATACTTTGATCTCAGGTGTGTTTCCACTTTTAGAGATAAGTATCACTACATCATCTTTTTGAATGATGCCCAGATCGCCATGGATGGCATCCGCAGCATGCATAAAAATAGCAGGTGTTCCTGTTGAGTTTAGTGTTGCAACTATTTTTGATGCAACGATCGCAGATTTCCCAATGCCACTTACAATAACACGACCTTTACTTTCGTATATTGTATGCACGCATTGAACAAAATTATCATCAATAAAATTGATGAGTCCTTTGAGAGAATCTGCCTCTATTTGCAGAGTTCTTACTGCAATATCTTTTAGATTGGGTTTAGTTATCAAAATTACCTATATTCAACTGCAAGTGTATGCAAAAATGCTTATCTTAATATGCAAATTTATTTATTTTTACCAAAATATCCGTTAGTATGTACGTGGTTGAGAATTCGATAACCGAAGCGCTTAGTCGTTTTTTCGGTTACGATTCATTTAAGGGGGATCAAGAAGCTATTATAAAAAATGTTCTTGAGGGCAATGACACTTTTGTGATCATGCCTACCGGTGGGGGAAAATCTTTGTGCTATCAATTGCCGGCTCTCATGAGTGAGGGTACTGCAATTGTTATCTCACCTTTAATAGCTCTGATGAAAAATCAGGTCGATGCTCTGCGTGGTTTCGGTAATGAAGAAGGTATCGCGCATTTTATGAATTCATCTTTGAGCAAAGCTGATATTATAAAAGTGAGGAAGGATGTAACCGAAAAGCGCACCAAGATATTATATGTTGCACCGGAAAGTCTAACCAAAGAGGAGAATATAAATTTTCTTCGTGATATAAATATATCCTTCTTTGCAATTGATGAAGCACATTGTATTTCAGAATGGGGGCATGATTTCCGTCCGGAATACAGACGATTGCGACCCATCATTGAACAGATAGGAACTGTTCCTATCATTGCTCTAACTGCAACCGCTACACCAAAGGTTCAACTAGACATCCAAAAGAATTTGGGGATGTTGAAAGCAAAACTATTCAAATCTTCTTTTAATCGTCCTAACCTCTATTATGAAGTAAAGCAGAAGAATGATGTTATGAAGGAGATGATAAGATATATCAAATCCAATCCGGGTAAATCGGGAATCATTTATTGCCTCAGCCGTAAGAAGGTAGAAGAGGTTGCTCAAACCTTGAGTGTTAATGGTATAAAGGCACTTCCTTATCACGCAGGTCTGGATGCTGCGGTACGTGCAGATCATCAGGATAAATTTCTAATGGAAAAAGCAGATGTGATCGTAGCTACAATCGCCTTCGGAATGGGAATCGACAAACCGGATGTTCGTTTTGTGATGCACCATGATATTCCCAAAAGTCTTGAAGGATATTATCAGGAAACCGGTCGCTCCGGCAGGGATGGTAGAGAAGGGAGATGCATCGTATATTATAGCAGGAAAGATATCGACAAGCTTGAGAAGTTCATGAAAGGCAAGCCTGTAGCAGAACAGGAAATCGGAAAACAATTATTGCTAGAAACAATTTCATTTGCTGAATCATCGGTTTGTCGCAGAAAAATATTGTTACATTATTTTGGTGAAACATACTCAGAATCAAATTGTGGCAGTTGTGACAATTGTTTAAATCCAAAAACTGAGATTGAAGCATCAGATGAAATGTTACTTTTGTTGCAAACAATTCAGGCAATAAAAGAAAAGTTTGCTTTTGAGCATGTCATACAAGTTCTGACAGGAGTTGAAGAAGGAAATGTAAAAGCATATAGTCATGATAAGCTTGAACAGTTTGGAGAAGGAGCTGAAAAGAACAGAGGTTTTTGGAATGCCTTGATAAGACAAGGGCTATTAAACGGTTTATTAACTAAGGATATAGATAATTACGGATTATTAAAAATAAGCTTAAAAGGAAAAGAATTCATGAATAAACCAGAATCCATCAAAGTAACGCTGGATCACGATTTCCGAGTAGCAGAAGGAGATGAAGATGATGAATCAGTAGGCGGAGGATCTTCGGCAGGTGGCGGTGGAGCTGCTGACGAACATCTTTTTGCAGCATTGCGCGACCTGACGAAAAAGATCGCCAAACAGAAAAACGTACCACCATTTGTTGTGTTCCAGGACCCAAGTCTGGAAGAGATGGCTACCAACTATCCGATCACAATGCTTGAATTAAAAAACATTACCGGTGTTGGTACAGGTAAGGCTGAGAAATATGGCAAACCTTTCATTGAACTTATTGCAAGATATGTTGAGGAAAATGAAATCGAGCGCCCTGTAGATTTAGTTGTTAAAAGTGTTGTAAATAAAAGCGGCACCAAAGTTTATATCATTCAGAATATCGACAAGAAAGTTGCATTGGATGATATGGCTGAAGCAAAAGGTGTTGAACTGGAAGATATAATCACCGAGATCGAAAGCATTGTTGCCAGCGGTACACGTATCGATATCAACTACTATATCAATGAAGTGATTGATGATGATAAACAAGAAGAAGTATATGATTTTTTCAAAACTGCAGATACTGATTCTTCAGATGCTGCATTGAAGATCCTGGGTGAAGATGATTATTCGCTTGAGGAAATTCGATTGATGCGAATCAAGTTTATGTCAGAGATGGCGAATTAAA
>JBBKWX010000019.1:0-29004 GCA_037969175.1 Bacteroidia bacterium
GTCTTAATTTTACTTTTTCATAATACTCATTCACTTTCAAACAAAGGGAACGAAAAGGTTTCAGATCACGGATTTGACTTCCAATGTGAAAATGCAATCCGGTCAATTTAATATTTGTAAAAGCAGGTATCAGATCAAGTAATTCATCAAACTCCCAGGCATTGATCCCAAACTTATTTTCCTCCAATCCTGTTGTAATATAATGATGTGTTTTAGCATCAACACCGGGGTTCACACGCAAAGCTATTTGCGCCACAAGATTTTTATTCCCTGCTAATTCGTTGATCACTTCTATCTCTTGTCTGCTTTCACAATTGAAACAAAAAATGCCCGCATCAAGTGCGTAATTTATTTCAGCATCACTTTTCCCAACTCCGGCAAAAACAATTTTATCTTTTGAGAAACCGGTTTCAACAGCTTTTCTAACTTCGTTCCCACTAACGCAATCTGCGCCTAATCCCGCTTTCTGAATAATTTCTAGGATACGGTCATTCGCGTTCGCTTTTAAAGCATAATGCACATGGTAATTATATTTTGAAGATTCTTGTAGTGTAACTTCTATGGTTTTCCTGAGCAGATCAAGGTCATAAAAATTAAAGGGAGTTTCAATTTTCTCAAATCCGGAATGGATATGTTTACTAAACACTGAATAGGGTTTCTGCATTTCCATTACAAATTAAATAGTCCTTTATTTAAGGCTTCAAGTGTTTCTTTTTTGTGTGCTTGTTTGACCAGAATGGAAATATTATAATTACTTCCACCATAAGATATCATCCGAATTGGCACATCTCTAAGCGAGTCAAATATTTTCCAAGCGAAGCCCTGATCTTCCGGAGTGAAATTTCCGATAATACTAACTATCGTCAGATCCGTATCTATTTCTACAGCCCCAAATTCAGCCAGTTCTTTTTTGATCGCATCAAGTTCCTTTGTATTATCAATGGTAACGGATACCGCAACTTCCGAAGTGGTGATCACATCGATGGGTGTTCTGTATCTTTCGAACACTTCAAAAACGGAACGTAGAAATCCATACGCCAGCAACATCCTGCCTGAACGAATGCGAATAGCTGTTATCCCATCTTTTGCAGCTACCGCTTTTATTTTGTGGTCGTCTCCTTTGGATGAGATTAATGTGCCGACAGCGTCAGGCTTCATGGCGTTCAGCAGTCGGACCGGGATATTTTTTTCACGGGCAGGCACAACACAAGTTGGATGCAGGATCTTAGCTCCGAAATAAGCGAGCTCTGCAGCCTGGTCAAAAGACAGATCAGTAACCGGAAATGTTTTTTGAACTATTCGCGGGTCATTATTATGCATACCATCGATATCCGTCCAGATTTGAATCTCATCAGCCCTGATAGCTGCTCCGATGAGGGTAGCAGTATAGTCACTTCCTCCTCTTTTTAAATTATCGATCTCTCCGTATGAATCCCGACAAATATATCCTTGGGTGATAAAAATATCTACCTCCTGCTGATCTTTCATTTCTTGCGTTAAGTTCATTCTAATGAACTCCTGATCCGGTTCTTCGTTTACATCGATCCGCATGAAATTTAAAGCGGGCAATAAAACGGAATTCACTTTTTGTTCCTTTAAATAAATGTGAAATAAAGCTGTAGATAAAAGTTCGCCCTGAGCCAGGATTGCTTTCTCCTCATTCAGGGTAAACATATCCAGCGTAAAGGAATTGATGAAGGCAATATGCGTATCAATCATTTCTATTGCTTCTGCTCGAATATCTTCATGCTCGTACAATTCGCCGGCTACTGAATAATAGTTTTCTGCCAGATTCTTGATTTTGCTTCTTGCTTCAACCCTAGCAGTCTTTTGCAACAGTTCTGAAATTGCAACAAGCGCATTTGTAGTTCCACTCATTGCAGATAGCACAACTATGCAAGGGCTTTCTTTTTGCACAATTTTTAAAATGCTTTTTATTCTTTCAGCATTTCCAACGGATGTTCCACCAAACTTCAATATTTTCATAAAGAATCAATATGTAGCAAAGTTCTTCTTTTTTATGGAATGGAGATGCATTGCTTTCCATGCAAAATTAAATTATGAGTTAAGATCAACTGATCATCACAATAAATCCGGCTCTTACTCTAACAGACTACAGTAAAATTATTGTGGTTTTAACATTCCAGATAGCAAATCCGGATGGTGGTACTGCAGTTGAGCAATATTCATTGATGAAAGTATAGCATGCACTCATTAATTCCAGGAACACGAATCTTTTAATTTCAGAACATTCCGGCAACTGCAATTTGATGACAGCCGGGACATGGTTGTTGAACAAGAATTCAAAACCTGGGCAGATGTAGATGCTGCTTTAACTATGCAGGCGGAACTTGTAGAAAAAGCATGGCCCGATCTTGCTAAAAGGACAGCATTCTTCAATAAGTGGAATAGCTATTGGGGCATGCATACAGATAACATTTATACCAATCTGACCCATTTAAAAAAATAATGACCATGAAAACGAAAGCCGGCTCTTTATACGAAGAGCCGGCTTTTGTTTTTTATAAAATCTGATCTGTTTTTATGAAACATGACAAATATCATTGATTCGGGCATTGCAATGTTTTTATTTTACGTTTGAAACTAATAATAACAAAAATGAAAAACACTATCGCAATTTTAACATTGTTTTTTGCAACTGCTACCTTTATATCCTGCTCCGGAGATAAAAGCGCAGACAGTCAGGATCAGGAATTAACCGGACAAGAAGCTGGTGCGGGACAGTCGGCTGTAAGTGATGATGTGTCTCAAAGAAATGTAGTCCATGTAGCTATTGGGTCAGCTGACCATACTACACTGGTAGCTGCAGTAAAAGCTGCAAGTCTTGTTGACGCTTTATCCAATGTTGGTCCATTCACTGTATTTGCTCCAACGAATGCTGCGTTTGATGCATTACCAAAAGGCACAGTTGAAAATCTGTTGAAGCCTGAAAACAAATCTCAGTTAGAAGATATCTTACAGTATCATGTTTCTTTGGGAACCTATACTACAGAACAATTGACTGACGGGAGGGTAATGGGACAAGTAAACGGATCGAATGTCACATTTACACAAAAAAATGGAAAAGTAATGATCAATGGTGCTACAATAATTGCATCTGTTCCTGCATCTAATGGTATCGTGCATGTTATCGATGCAGTTATTCTGCCTCCATCAAATTAAATAATGTATTGAAGAGATAATTAATTTTCTGTTTATAACTGAGTGCATTACCAAAAGCGGAACTTATTCCGCTTTTTTTTATGTCAATAAATTGAATAATATAAATACTAGCTTTACTGAAAATAGCATTTAGCTTAGGAAGCAGAGAAATTTTTAGTAAATTAGTGTTATATTTTTAAGTCATGGATGGAGCAGAAAGAAAAATCGTGAAATACAAAAATGATGAGGTAACTGTAAATTGGGAACCCTCGAAATGCCAACATTCAGGAGTATGTATTAATGGATTACCATCTGTATTTCAGCACAAAGAAAAACCCTGGATCAAGATCGATGGAGCTGATGCAGAATCCATAAAAAAGCAAGTCAGAGCATGTCCATCCGGAGCCCTGAGTTTAGGCGAATAATTTGACGTAATATGATAAAAGAAGCGCCACCATTAGATGATATATTAAATTGGGATGTCAGTAACTGGTCTGAAGCATTTACGTTTTGGGATCACAGAATATCTTTTATTTCGGGCAATTTGAAATGCCTGGAACTGGGCTCCCGGGAAGGAGGATTAAGTTTATGGCTTGCTTCAAAAGGGCATCAGGTAATATGTACTGATTTGAATGGTGACTTTTCGAAAGCTCAAGCTTTGCATAAAAAATACCATGTATCTCATTTCGTTAATTATCAAAATATAGACACAACTGATATTCCTTATGAGAATGAATTTGATGTTGTCGTTTTCAAATCAATGCTGGGAGCTGTCGGTATACAAGAAGGTAAAGAACTGCAACGAAAAGCTATATGCGAGATCTGGAAAGCATTGAAACCCGGTGGAATATTTTTATTTGCTGAAAACTTGAGGTCTACCCGGCTACACAATTATTTGAGGACAAAATATACATCATGGGGAGAGGCATGGAGATATATCAATCGGGCTGAGATGGAAGAGTTTCTTTCTGAATTCAGAGATGTTGAAATGCATTCTAATGGTTTTCTGGGGACGCTTGGAAGAAATGAAAATCAAAGATCCATACTTGGAAATTTTGATAGGGTCATGTTTGATAAGATCGTCCCGGCAAACTGGAAATATATTTTATACGGATATGCGATAAAGTAGAAAGCTCTTAAATTATATCTTTACCGCTTATTATGAAAAACTACAGCTTACTTTTTTTTATTATTCTATTCGGGACAAGTTTGACTTCTTGTAAGCGAGTAGATCCAAAAGCAGATCAACATACTTTAGATTCCTTAAACATGGCTGACTCAATTAAAGGTAAAGTGACCGGTATCGGTGGGATATTTTTTAAATGTGATGACCCTGAAAAGATGAAGGAGTGGTATACTTCTCAACTTGGTCTTGTAACTGATAAATATGGTTCTTTATTTGAGTTCCGAAAATCGGATGCTCCTGATGAAAAAGCGTATTTACAATGGAGTCCTTTTGCAAAAGAGACCAAGTATTTCGAACCATCAGAGAAAGAATTTATGATCAACTACCGGGTTCAAAATATTGAACAGTTGGTTCAGGAATTAAAAAAGAACGGGGTTACTATATTGGATACTATTGAAGAATATGAGTACGGAAAATTTGTACATATTCTGGATCCTGAAGGAAATAAAATAGAATTATGGGAGCCCGTGGATAGCGTTTTTACTCAGTCACATGAGGGTAAAACAACTAAATAATTAGCTCAGATTGAGCTAAATCCATTTTTTAGCATTACCTTTGCGGGCATTTTAATAATCCCAACAAATTAATGACAAGTTTCCAATCGCTCGGTCTTGGTGAAGGTGTTTTACGCACTTTAGCTGATATTGGCTTTGAGCACCCAACTCCTGTACAGGAGCAGGCTATCCCGGTTTTACTTACAGGAAAGCGTGACTTTATTGGCCTGGCCCAGACGGGGACAGGCAAGACCGCAGCATTCGGTCTTCCCCTACTTGAGCTTCTTGATTTCACATCAAACCAGACTCAGGCGCTTATTCTGGCACCAACACGTGAATTATGTGTACAGATCGAGAATGACATTACAAAACTTTCAAGAAACGTTCCCGGCCTAAGGTCAGTAGCAGTTTATGGAGGTGCACCTATCCAAAATCAAATTGAAAAGATAAAAAGAGGGGCTCAGATCGTTGTAGCTACTCCGGGTCGTTTATTAGACCTTATCGGCCGCAAAGGCATCAAGTTGCAGACAGTAAATTTCGTAGTCCTTGATGAAGCAGATGAAATGCTGAACATGGGCTTCAAGGAAGATATTGACGAGATCCTATCCAATACTCCCAAAGAAAAGCAAACGTGGTTGTTTTCAGCTACTATGCCAAGAGAGGTAAGAGATATTGCAAAAAACTACATGACAGATCCTTTTGAACTCACCGTGGGCGGAAAAAACGCTCAGGCTGAGAACATTGATCATCAATATTGTGTAGTTCATGCACGTGATCGCTATTCTGCATTGAAAAGAATGGTAGATGCTGATCCGGATATTTTCGCGATCGTATTTTGCCGTACCCGTTTAGAGACACAAGATATTGCCGAGAAATTAATGAAGGACGGTTATAATGCCGATGCACTTCATGGAGATCTTAGTCAGCAACAGCGCGACAAAGTGATGAAGAGATATCGCGGTCGTTCTATTCAGCTTCTTGTTGCTACTGATGTAGCTGCGAGAGGAATAGATGTGAATGATGTAACACACGTTATTCATTACAACTTACCTGATGAAATAGAGAACTATACGCACCGGAGTGGAAGAACAGCAAGAGCGGGTAAGTCCGGAATCTCTATCTGTATCATCAACATGAAGGAAACAGGTAAGATCAAACAACTTGAAAGGATAATCGATAGGAAATTCACACATATTCGTGTTCCGGATGGTGTACAGGTGGTTGAAAGCCAGTTAATGAGTCTGATACATAAGATTCATAATGTTCCTGTAAATGAAGTTGCTATTGAAAAATATTTGCCTGCTATTTTCACTGAATTAGCAGATACGAGTAAGGAAGAATTGATCAAACGTGTTGTAAGTATTGAATTCAACAGATTTCTTGAATACTATCGTGATGCGCATGATCTTAACGTGGATTCAACTACGAGAGAAAAAGGCAGAAGCTCTGAAGAAAGAGCCGGAGGCGGTGATCGTATGTTCATCAATCTGGGAGCTGTAGATGGCTTTGATACCGGCAAAATGCTTCGTATGTTATGTGAAGTATCTCAAAAGCCTAAAGAAACTTTCGGCAGGATCAGTATTCAAGGAGTTTATTCCTTTATTGATGTTGAGAAAGCAGAATTAGAAGCTGTAATGGCAATGTTTGGCAATGAATTCTTCAATGGCAGACCGGTTCGTGTTGAGATAAGTGAATCCAAAGGCGGCGGAAGAAGCAGAGAAAGATCAAAAGATCGTTCTGGTGGTTCCGGTAGTTATGGTGAATCAAGAGGTCGTTCAGGTGGAAGATCCGGTGGCGGTGAGAGATCCGGTGGAAGCAGACCAAGAAGTGGTGGATCAAGTGGGCCAAAGAAATATGGTTCAGATAAGCCTTCATACGGAGACAAAAAGAAATATGATAAGCCTAGCGGAAGCGGGGAATCCGGGAGGAGCAGCAGCCGAAGTTCAGGTGGAAGCGACTCAGCACAAAGGTCAGATAAGAAAAAGAAAAAATGGTAAAAAAGGGGCTAAGGCCCCTTTTTTTTGTCCTCAATATTTATCATTCTTAAATGATTGGTCAGCATGGATATTTTCTCTAATTTGCTGATCCATTCCTACTCAACATGAAATTCAAACAAATTTTCTTAATCCTCAGTTTATTTTTTAGTTTTCAATCTTTTGCAACACATATAGCAGGTGGATATATAACTTATGAGTTTCAGGCTCCGGATCAATATAGATTCCATTTGCATTTGATGCGTGATTGTACCGGTATCCCCGGGCTTCCTACCGCTTCATTAAATGTCTATTCAGCCACTGTACCTTCACCAACAAGCATTGCTCTTACTTCTAACCCCTCCATGTCAGGCAGTCTGCCAATTGGAACCTGCTATATACCGGGCGGTGTAAGTTCATGTAATGGAGGTACCTCTTTCGGGATCACAGAGGATGTTTATTCAAGTATATGGATGAGCCTCCCTCCTGCTTCCGATAGAATTATTACATACACTACCTGTTGTTTGAATTCCGGAATCTTAAATCTAAGCAACACCGGGAATTCAAATTTATTTCTTCCTCTGGCATTCGATAATTTAAACAATATCCCTAATAACAGTCCGGTTTTGAATCCGGGTAACCTCCCACTCTATTGTGTCAATACATTAACACAAGTTTCATTTGCGGCATCAGATCCGGATGGGGATTCTCTGGTTTATGAATTGGACGAGGTTTACGCCGGATATTCTCCAACTGCCGGCCTGTATTCAATTCCATTCACCCCTACTTATTCAATATCAAATCCAATATCGTCCACAATACCTGTAACGTTACATCCCATCACAGGCATCCTTGAATTCACCCCAAATCTGAATGGCTCTTTCCAGGTAGGCATCAAAGTAAAAGAATATAGAAACGGCGTACAAATTGGTACCGTTTACAGATCTCATAGGGTAGTTGCAATTAATGGATTAAGCAATCCATCTCTGATAAAAACAAAGGTATTCATGGATACCAATAACAATCAGATCCAGGATGCCGGTGAAACAAATCTATCTTTTGTCAATGTAAGTTTTGATGATGGCAATATTATCAACACTTATTATACGGATATCAATGGTTCATTGATCATAACTGCAACTAATGGAACATATGTTTTGAAAGCTCAAGCACCCAATGCTAATTTCTTAAGTGTCCCGGATTCAAATATTGTTGTCATTAGCGCTCAAGGACAAATTGATAGTTCATCTGTTTTTGGTTTGATTTCTTCAGGAATACCTGCAAATGATCTTATGGTAAGTGTTGCAGGACAAAATCCGCGTCCCGGCTTTTCCAGACAATATACATTGACAGCAAAAAACAATGGCAATACTACCATGTCGGGTGTTGCAAGTTTGCAATTCGATACAACATTAATCGCATCCGGTTTTAACATAAATCCGGATTCGATCAGTGCGGGATATCTGGCCTGGAATATTGCAAGTTTACAGCCTTTGAACTACAGATCATTTACTGCTTCACTCGAATTGGATACCAGTGTTTCAGCAGGAACATTTATAAACTTTATCGGAAAAATTGATCCGGTTGCAGGGGATGCAAATCCAACAGATAATATAGACACTCTTCAAAAGATCGTTGTAAATTCGTTTGATCCAAATGAAAAAACTGTTGAGCCTTCCGGTGATCTGGATGTAAGTTTTATTCAAAATAAAAATTGGTTAAACTATACTGTTTATTTTCAAAATACAGGAACTGCTCCTGCCATAAATGTGCGGATCAATGACATGATTGATCAGGGATTGGATCTAAGTACACTGGAAATAACAGGGTATAGTCATGCCATGACTCTGGAAAATCCGGTTGGGCAAGAACTGATATTTCGTTTTAATAACATCAATCTTGCTGACAGTAATGCCAATGAACCGGCCAGTCATGGTTTTATCAGTTACCGTATAAAAGCTCAACCAAATTTGTGGACGGGTGTTGAGATCCGAAACACAGCTAATATATATTTTGATTTTAATCCTGCAATAGTTACAAATACAACAATTAATACGATAACCCTTTCAACGGGTCTGACATCTACCACTTATAAAAACAAGGAATTTATCTTTCCAAATCCCACCGATGGATTACTAAATATTCTAAGTACAAATCTCTATGAGCGTGCTGAAATTTTTGATGTAACAGGAAGAATTAAAAAATCTATTTCAGATTTAGATAACCTCAGCTCCATTGATGTTTCAGATCTGCAACCCGGATTTTACATTATAAGGATGGCCGGAATAAACAAGAACATTAGCTTATCATTTATTAAGAAATAATTTAATACATTGCCATCATCTGATTGAACATATTATATTCGTAATTATGTCTGATGTATTAGAAGATCTGCGTTTCCCTGTTGGTAAATTCAAAAAACCTATACAGATCGATGCCGAAACCATTAAAAAATGGATCTCAGATATTGAACACTTTCCATTGAATTTAAGTGCCGAGGTTCATCATCTTTCAGAAGAAGAATTGCATTATATATTCAGACCTGATGGATGGAATATTAAGCAATTGGTACATCATGTTGCCGATAGCCATATGAATGCTTATATCCGGATCAAACTTGCCTTAACGGAAGACAATCCTATAATAAAACCGTATTTACAAGATAAGTGGTCTGCTTTATCAGATGTTGAAAGATCGCCTATAGAATGGTCCTTGAATTTGTTAATTGGCTTGCATAAAAAATGGGTCATTCTTTTAGAAACTTTAAGCACTGCAGAACTTCAAAGAACTTTTCATCACCCTGAAACCAATGCAGCTGTAAGTATTGAACTTGCAATCGGGCAATATGCATGGCATTGCAGACATCATCTGGCTCACGTAAAACTAGCACGAAAACACAAAAATAAATTTGACTAATTATGCTTGACATACCCGCTTTTATTCCGGCAGTTTTTGTCATTACCCTACTCATCACTATTTACTTTTTTTACAAAGCCAGTCAAAACTCAAAGATCTTTCTTGTGTTAGTTTCTTTTTGGATCTTGCTGCATGGGGCATTAGCATTGAATGGTTTTTATCTGGTCACTGACACCATTCCTCCTCGCTTTATCATTCTCGTTGCACCCCCATTTTTACTAATAGCCTATCTCATGATCTCGAAGCGGGGATTAGCTTTTACCGATCGTTTAGATTCCGAGATGATAACCTGGATACATGCTGTCAGAGTTCCTGTTGAACTTGTGATCTATTGGCTTTTTCTTCAAAAACTAATGCCCGAAGTAATGACCTTTCAAGGTCGAAATTTTGATATCATCATGGGCTTGACTGCGCCCATAATAGCCTGGTTGGTTTTTTTCAGAAATCGTTACGGAAACAACCTCATCATGTGGTGGAACTCAATTGGAATTATCTTATTACTTAACATTGTAATTATTGCAATTCTTTCTACGCCAACTGTACTGCAACAAATGTCATTTGAACAGCCCAATGTTGGGATTTTGTATTTTCCTTTTGTCTATCTGGCAGGCATCATCGTTCCGATCATCATGTACTGTCATTTTGCTGCATTGAGAAGGGCACTTACTACACGAAAGATCATTTGAAGCTATGTTTCCAGTGCTTTATTAAGTTTCATTTTTGTCCTGAGTAATCTATACTTTTTTATCATTGTTGTCTGGAATCGGGTTTCTAATCCTGTCAAATTGCATCATAAGTACTTATCTACAAGGGGCCTCTGTGCTAATTTTACCACAGAGGCCTCAGAGATTTACACAGAGTTCTCAGAGATTGAAGAGTAATTTTCTTTCAATGGACTTTTTTTGGTATTCGACCTCCTTGTTCTCTGTATACCAGTGGTTTCCCACGAAAATGAAATCACATCAAAAGAGCCTAGATCAATATGGAAGTATAACTCTGAGGCCCCTGTGGTTAAAAAAAAGCCTTAAATAAAAAACTAAAATTTATTCAGGACAACAATGCATTATTATCAGACCTTTTTTTACCATAGAATCCCTTTAGACCTGCAGTAGCATTTTTGTTTAAACTGAAATTGCTGTATTTCGGTGCAAGAGCCCAAATCCAGTACTGAAGAGTCGAAATCTGCATGTTGCGAACCTGAATCGACTTGTTGTTAACTTAAAGTGACATAATCTCTTCGTCCTGAATTTCAAATAATAAACAATACATATTTGATTAAATAAAATCATTGTGTTATTATTGCATTACTAAGCTAACATGGATAGAACCCTATCAAGCATACCGATAGTCAATAGTCACATAATTAGCAGTTTACAGAATAGTGTTATACAACAAGGTCTGCTAAAAAGACTGAAACAATTCAAATACATGAAGAATAAGATATTTCTGATGCTTTCGCTCACAGCAATGATATTTGCATCTTCTTGCAGTAAAGATGACACTTCATCAGTATCTATAGGAGAAGGGCAATCCTTAAGGTATACCTTATACACCACATTTGAAGTTGACCCTACCAATACTCTTGGTACAAGGGCGCTTGATACAGCAGTTGTTGTAAATGACATTGAATCAAGATTAAAAGCGCTTGACAGCCGGTTAGATCTTAGCATGATAAATAATATCCATATCATTGGAGCTCGATTAAACTTTAAGAATCCTACAACAAGTCACTTTAACTTTCTAGAAAATGTTGAAGCTTTAGTTCAGGTTGGAAGTGGTGCTCCGCTAAGAGTGACCTATTTGGATAACATACCAAACACCAATTTGAAACTATTGAAGTTGAATTATGATGCAAAAAATAATTATGCTGCATATTTCAATCAAAGCAATTTCAGATATATTCTAAAAGGAAAAATTGATTCACCTTTAACTACAAAAGCTGTGATAACAGCAAATATTTCTTTTCTTGTTGAATTAAAATAAAGATTTTCCTTATCGCTTTTAAGGAGCTGATCTTTATGATCTGAACTATCCTTAAATAAATCTTTTTTCATGAAAAATATATTAGTGCTGTGTACCGGAAACAGTTGCCGGAGTCAGCTGGCTGAAGCTTACCTTAGAAAATACTTTAAGGAAGGGATTAATGTTTACAGTGCGGGAGTTGAAACACATGGATTAAATCCAAGAGCTGTTAAGACCATGGCAGAAGTTGGTATCGATATTTCTCATCATACTTCAAATCATGTAGATGAATACCAGAATATCCCATTTGATCTTGTCCTGACAGTTTGTGATAATGCCAGTGAACGCTGTCCTGTTTTTCCTTCTACTGCCAAGAAAGTCCACTACAATTTTAAGGATCCTGCAAAAGCAAAAGGTTCAGAATCTGAGATCATGCAGGAGTTTAGAATTGTTCGTGAAGAAATAAAAGCATACTGCAAACAGCTGGCTTCAGAAAACAGTTAGTATGCAATTCAGAAAATATCTTGCTGAATTTATTGGTACCTACGCATTGGTATTTTGCGGTACGGCTGCCATCGTTATCAATGATATTTCCGGTGGGGCAGTAACGCATGTAGGCATAGCCATTACCTTTGGATTGATCGTGATGGCCATGATCTATACGTTTGGAGACATCTCAGGCGCACATATTAATCCGGCAGTAACTTTTGCATTTGCATTAGCCGGAAGGTTTGAAAAAAAACTGATCATCCCTTATTTTATTTCTCAATTGGCCGGTGGTATTGCCGCTTCTTACACTGTATTTTTTCTTTTCCCAGAGCACCCCGGATTAGGAAGTACGATACCTGCAGGAACCGATATGCAATCATTTGTTTTGGAATTTATTCTTAGCTTTTTTCTGATGATGGTGATCATGCATGTTGCACTTGGCTCGAAAGAAGTTGGGATACTTGCGGGGATTGCAATAGGCGGAGTAGTTCTGCTTGAAGCGATGTTTGCAGGTCCAATTTGTGGTGCTTCAATGAATCCGGTACGCAGCATTGCACCGGCTATAGTTTCGGGTAACCTGACGTCTTTATGGCTGTATATCGCAGCACCGTTTTCAGGCATGATAACAGCGAGTTGTGTTTGGATGCTTTTTAATAAACTTGAACAAAAAAAAGAGGGACCTTTCGGCCCCTCTAAGTAAAGGGAATTACCCAGTCATATGCCTACATTTTAGGCAACAGTACCGCATCCACCACATTGATGACACCGTTCGACTGGTAAACGTTGTAGGTACTGATGTTTGCACGTCGGCCGCTTTCATCCTGAACAAGAATATTTCTATCTCCGTTCATCATAAAATTAAGCGTACCTCCACTAACTGTTTTAATTTTCGCACTACCTTTTCCGGATTTGATCATACTTGATAATTTATCAAAATCATATACACCGCTAAGAACATGATAGGTCAATACTCCAACCAATGCACTTTTGTTTTCAGGTTTCAGCAAAGTTGAAACTGTACCTTCCGGTAAATTTTCGAATGCATCATTCGTAGGTGCAAAAACTGTAAATGGTCCTTTGCCTTGCAGTGTTTCTACCAAATCACCTGCTTTAACAGCTGCTACCAACGTAGTGTGATCTTTTGAATTAACTGCATTATCTACTATGTTCTTTTTTGGATACATGGCTTCTCCTCCAACCATAACTGTCTTATCCATACTTTGTGCATCTGCAGAATTAATTGGTCCCGCAATGAAGATCGTTGCTAAGGCTAAAATTGAAATGTAATTTTTCATAATGTGAGTTTTAGTTTTATTTGTAAGATGTTTCAATCATTTACGATAGTTAAAGAAGTGTGGATTTATTTTTAAGAAAAATAAATCAATGTTGTCCGGACTAATCTTTATTATCTTCATCAGAACTTTTTTTTAACCATAGATTCCATAGAGTATTACTTTTTTAATGATTGAAACTCATTAGATGTGAATTCCATTTCTTTGAGAATTACCGGAGTATACAGAGAATAAAAATTGCATTCTACTTTTAGATGGATACTTATGATCAAATTTGAATGTATTAGGATCTGCAATCCGGACAGTTTGAAAAAAAATAATTAATTATTCGGATATCCGGAATTGATCCAGGAAATCAACTTTGTTTTATCGCAATCTGTAAGGGTCTTGGGACCGGCGGTGTAAGATGGAGGCATACCACCTCCCGGAAGTATTCTGGAAATAAATAATTCTGTTCCACGACTATCAAGTTGAAATTTGATCGATGAATACGATGAAAAATCTTTAAATCCGTTTGCAACATGACAGGTTGGGATTGCACAGTTCGTATTGATAATACTATTTACCTGATCTGAATATCTTATATTTTTTTGGCAAGAATCTTCCACTTGTATAGTTATTTCTTCTTTGATACTGTCAATGCTATGTACACAGGAGCTGCAACAGAGAAGTATAATTCCAATTTTCAGGTAGTTTTTCATCAGTATAAAAAATAAAAAAAACCGGGAAGAGTAGATTTGAAAACCCTTCCCGGAATCAATTAGAAAAAATTAATTTTTAATGATCTTCAGAGTAGCTATTTGATCGTCTGATTCAAGACGCATAAAATAGATGCCCGACTTCAAAGAAGAAAAATCGATCTCCGAATCAGATATTCCTGAGTTGGAAGTAAAGCTTCCACTAAATACTATCCTGCACATTACGTCCATTACATCATAGGATATGTTACCAATCAATGAAGCAGGATATTTAATTGTCAATTGATTCGAAACAGGATTTGGATACGCAATTATATTATCAAAAATCCTAACCTCTTCTGTTCCGGTAATTGAACTCATACAAGAATAACCTCTTCTAACCTGGCCGCGGATCTCACCATTTGGATTTGCGGCTGTATGAATATTCACATATAGACTATCATTTCTGAGCTGAACAGAATTGGAAGTTGCAAAAGGAGTTGCATCTGTATTTTTCAGATAGGTAAAAACTCCATTGTTCTGATAAAAAGGAGTGAGGTCAAATAGTACGCCTCCATTCTGACCGGCAACTGCATTGTGTAAGTGAATTCCATTTGCATTTAAACCATTTGCCACCACCATTACATGAGCATTCGTTTGATTGCGATCTACGGAAATCATACCTACACCACTTGCAGTAGTACTTACACTCGGGACCTCTTGGGCACCATTCAGTTCAATTGTGTAGCCTTCACGCAACAATCTGTAAACTTGGCCACGGATCTCTCCACCCGGATTTGCAGCTGTATGAATATTGATATAGATCTCGCCTTTCAAAAGGTCATTGATCAACATAGGATTTAGAGTAGTTCCTGTAATAACACCGGCTATCTTATCTCCATTAATTGTAGAAGAAAGATCTACCACTACCGCACCCGCTGTTCCAACTGGCGCTTTATGAAAATGAGCTCCGGTAATGCTTCCACTTAAACCACTTGTTACAATTGAATAGGTCAATGAGTCCATACCTGCTGAAAGAGCAAGTATAGCTGTTGCTTTTCCATTTGTAACAACGGCAGGCACTTCCTGATTTCCATCAATCCTTGAGTCAAACGCTATACCTTTTGTCATCATCAACTGTCCGCGGATCTCTCCACCCGGATTTGCAGCAGTATGCACATTGATATACAAATTTCCGCTCATCAGATCTGCAAGTATCGTCGTTGGGTCAACTGTTATGCTGATAACATTTCCTGAAACTCCGGTACTGAGATCGGATACAACTCCGCCATTCATACCCGGCATACCTGCATGCAAATGAGCACCGGTAACAGCTCCACTGAGTCCGTTCAAAACTGTATAGACAGAAAGTTCTGATAAATTCTTAGACAAACTGAAAGTTGCAAGTCCAAAAGCCGGAACTATAACCGGTGGATTTTCCTGCATTCCATTCATCTCGGCAGAAAATGAGATATCAGCCTCTTGCCCAACTTGACCGCGGATCTCTCCATTCGGGAACATGGAATTGTGAATATTGATATACAAATTCCCTTTGATCATACTTTGCAATAAAGCCGGACTTAGGGCAGCACCGGTAATAGCAGCTGAGATCGTATTACCATTTATGAAAGGTGTAAGGTCAAGCACAACCGAACCGTTCATCCCGGAACCTGCTTCATGCAGATGGGCTCCGCTGGCCTGAGCACTTAAGCCTGTAAATCCACCCAGGATACATAAGGTATCTCTGCCCGGATTAAGGGTGAACGTAGCTACGCCCTGAGCATTTGTTGTAACTGCAGGCACTTCCTGAGCTCCGTTGATCCTGGCTGAAAATTGAATATGGTCACGCAAATGACCAGCATGAACAAGTTGGATTTGAAAAACTGAAAATAGAAATACCAGTGTAAAGAATTTTTTCATGATCGTAAATTTTAGAGATAAATAAATTGTTATTTACTCTCATTTACGAGATGAAAAGAAGTTTGGATTTTTGGGATTGGAATTTTATCAGACCTCTCCTAAGAGATACATGGCTTCAAGCGTAGGAACTGGGCTTCCACCCTTCTTCTCCAACGTCACAGCAAAGGCCTTAGCGTTGGGGATCTGTTTCATCCGTACCATATTACTAAGGCTTTGATCCATATCAAAAACACCTGCATCAACAGGTTTACCATCAACTATAGCCCAAAGTTGATATTGTTTATCGGCATCAGGTACAGGTAAAGATCTAATTTGAAAATAAACATCCTTACTTGTTTCATTATAGAAAACCATGGCCATCGCATCCGGAGCAGGAGCCATTCCTTTTAACATAACAGACTTCATTCCCGGCTCCATCATGATTGCTAATTCTTGCTGAGAATTTGAATATGCAGCTTGTTGAATTTGCATCTGGTCTGCAAGCTGATCATTTTGTGATTGCACTACACTGAGTTGATTGCTCACACCCTGCCATTGTCTGTAAAGGAAAAAGTTAGCAGCCATGCTCAGCACAAGTAGTCCAACTGAAGCGGCGATGAGAAACTTAAGTCTGCCGGAATCAGGACTGAAATTATCCACAGATGAGATCGGGATCACTTTGGCTTCAGTAGAGATCTCCTTTAAGATATTCTCTTTTACAGAATCATGAATTTCAGGAGAAGATGAAGCTGAATAGGACATCAGATCTTTTTCGATACGCTCTATTTCAGCTTGAATATCAGGATGTTTCGCAGTCATTTCCATGACCTGAAACGCCTCGTTCTCAGAGCACAGCCCCAAGACGAAAGTCTCTAAAATTCCAGATGATATGTAATCCTTGGTATTCAATTTTTATCTATTAATGCTTTCCTTAATTGCTGCATAGCAGACCGTATCCTTGTTTTAACCGTTCCTAAAGGTATGCCCATTTGTGTGGAAATTTCCTCTTGGGTATATCCTTTATAATATGCCAGATCTATCACAACCTTATAATTATCTTCAAGAGAAGAGACCACTTCCTTAAGTCCGATATGGTCAGAAGATGTGGTCTCTTTTAGATCAGGTACAACTTCATATACGGAGTTATCCAGACTTTGGTTTTTAGAAGTATTTCGGTATGCTTTGGATCTCACCTCATCAATGCTTTGATTGCGGGCAATATTGATCATCCAAGTAAATAAACGACCTTTTGAAGGATCATAATTTTCAAAATTCCTCCAGATCTTTACAAATGCATCTTGCAAACAATCCCTTGCCATCTCTTCGTCAGGGATGACTCGCAATATAAAACCCATCAAAGCCTTTGAATAATTATCATACAAATACGAAAATGCAGTGCTGTCTTTGTCAAGCAAAGCAGCTACAAGTTCTTCTTCTGTATAATTAATTTTTGGACTCACAGATCTGGTTGAGGAATGGTAAAGTTAATTACTTATGCGGATTTGCAAAATTTTAACATTATTTCTTGTCAAAAATTATTTCTGTTCGTAATTTAATACGTGTTTAATAATCTCAAAATAAATAGCCATGAAAACTATCAAAAATATAGCATGGATCCTGTTTTGCTCAATACTAATATCCTGCAACAGTCGTGGAAATGAGGTAAACGAACCCTATTCCTATCCTTTTAGACCCCAGGAAAAGTTATGTGCTGCGGCAACAACAGATATTGCCTGGTATAGTTCCGGTAAAAAGGCACCCAAGTTTGAAGGTTTGGATGGAGTAAATTTCAAGATCAGTTCGAAAAATGAAGAGTCACAGATCTACTTCAATCAAGGAATGATGCTTGCTTATGGGTTCAATCACGCCGAAGCCGCCCGATCTTTTTATGAATCTATACGTCAGGATTCCAGTTGCGGAATTTGCTATTGGGGTTTTGCCTATGTGTTGGGCCCAAACTACAATGCAGGTATGGAACCCGATAATTACGAGAGAGCGTACCGGGCCATGAAACTGGCTTTAGACAACAGTAATAATGCAAGTTCAAAAGAAAAAGCATTGATACTGGCTATACAAAAAAGATATGCTGATCCTATGCCCGAAGATCCTTCAGAGCTCAATGAAGCGTATGCAAAAGAAATGGAAAAGGTCAGAAACATGTTTCCTGAAGATGCAGATATTGCGGCATTATATGCAGAGTCGAGGATGGATCAACACCCCTGGGATCTCTGGGAAAAGAATGGTACTGCCAAGAGCTGGACGCCGGGAATTATAAAAGTTTTGGAAGATGGCTTAAAAAAGTTCCCCGAACATGCAGGATTAAATCATTTTTATATTCATGCAATAGAAGCTTCTGCGACACCTGAAAAAGGACTGCCAAGCGCAGATTTCCTAAGAAATAAAGTTCCTGCTGCAGGACATTTGGTGCATATGCCATCTCATATTTATATACGGACAGGTAAATATCATGAAGGAAGTATTGCCAATATAAAGGCTGCTGAAGTTGACGCCGCATATGTAGCTGCCTGTAATGCACAAGGTGCTTATCCTTTGGCTTATTATCCGCACGTTTGGCATTTTCTTGCAGCCACAGCTACCCTGGAAGGAAATTCAAAGTTGGCCATGGAAGCAGCTTTGAAAGTTGCCTCGAACACAGACAAAAAAGTGATGCGTGAAGAAGGTTGGTCTACGCTGCAGCATTATTACACCATCCCATGGTTTATAGCTGCAAAATTTGAGCTTTGGGATGAGATAAGAAAGATACCGAAACCGGAGAAAGATCTTTTGTATCCTTTATGTATTCAAAGCTATGCAACCGGCTTGGCGGATCTTGCAGAGGGAGATCTGGCTAAAGCAGAAGCTGCGCTGGCATTTATTGAAAAATTGGGTAAAGACAGCAGTCTTGCCGAAATGAGTATCTGGGGTCTGAATCCTATCACAGATGTAATTGAGATCGCGAGACTGAGTTTGGGAGCTGAAATAATGTTAGCAAGATCGGATTATATGAATGCCAAAGGAATGGCCGAACAAGCTATTGCGATTGAAGACAAATTGAATTACGATGAACCACCTGACTGGTTCTTTTCAGTGAGACATCTACTGGGTAAAATTCTTTTGAAAGCAGGAAAATTTACAGATGCAGAAAAGATCTACAAACAAGATCTACAAAACCTTCCGCTTAATCCCTGGGCATATGCCGGTTTGAATACTGCATTAAAAGCTCAGAATAAAACTACAGAGGCAACAGAAATTTCAGCAAAACTCAAGAATGCTCTTGTACATGCAGATGATAATGGAATAAGATCCATCAATAAAAAATATTAAAAAATATTTCTAATAAGATCCTTTTCATAAATTTATGCATGCAAATTATGAGAGGGATCTTTTCAAAACATAAAATATCATTCTGCTTTGTACTGGTACTGAACTGGCAAACTGTTTTAGCTCAGAATAAAGTAAGTAGTGACAGTGTATATTATGAATACAAGTATGCCTACACCATGGAAATGGATTCTAGTTTTATGGAGGATAATGAATTCTATATGTACATTGAAAAATTTGCATATCCGGAAGTCAAAGGAATTCGTGATACTTCTATATTAAACAAGATCAACGATGCAATAAGTGGAGACATTCGCCTGGATATGCAGGAATCGTTTTTGTCAAAGGAATTAAAATATGTGGATCAAGCGATCTATGATAAGCTCCCGTATCCCCGCAACAATTCATCCGGAGTAGTGTTTGCATTGGAATTCAATCCTGATTTTATTACCTACTCCGAATTCTATGAGTGGGACGGCGGTGCACATCCATCTTTTTCTTATAACGGTACTTTTTCAATTTCATTAAAGACCGGCGAATTGATCAGCATTGGTGATATATTAAATGATGGCTGGCAACCATATTATGCAAAAGCGGCAATGAGCAATGAATCATTGCAGTTGTTTACTTCTGATGGCATAGTGGAAGGTGATCCATGTGAAGATGTTCTGGATGGCGTGCTAATGCTCATGAAAGAGTTTACGGATAAGACTCCTATCGCAATAACAAAAGATGGTTTGCTTATTTATTCTGCAGATTTCAGAGACTTTCATTGTCCGGAGATCATGCGGAATGTTTTTGAGATCGTCATTCCCTGGGCTGAAATCAACGCATTACTCAAACCTCAATTGATCCGCCATGTTTATCTGAAAAAATAACCGGAACAGAAACTCAATTCTTAATAAATCTATTTCTGTAAATTGTTTGATCCGTCTTTATTTCTATAAAATAAAGTCCGGGAGACAGACTTCCAACAAGTATCTTCGAATGATCTGATTTCAATCCGGAAATTTCTTTTCCTGACAGATCAAAAATCGAAACTTCAGTGACAGTATCGGATTCCTTTAAATCAAAAAATAAATATTCACTTGTAGGATTAGGAAAAATAACAAGCCTTTTTTCTTTCGGGGTGGCGGGAATCCCGATAGCTATATTGCATGAAGGGCCTGATGTTGGATAATATGCTACATCGTTGACACTATAGCAGGTAAGTTCAAACCCGCAATCGAAATAAGGAGGGAAATACTCAAGAAAACCCTGGATATGTCCGATGCCTTCTGCTAAATATTGCGATGAGGAATTTTGCAAAGTGAAGCGCTTTCTATACTGTCCATTCACTAAAAAACTATCGATCGCAGAAACCGTAATATCCGGATTAGTATTATTCGCAGTAAGCGGTAATGTGTCTCCTATTTCCAAATTAAAATCATACAACAATACATCTGAACCAATACCCATATCCCACATCCGGATCTGTTTTCCGGATTGTCTCACCAAAGCTGCGATCTGTGTAGGATCATTATAAATATAATTCCCCTGACAATTGGAAGGTGCAGGTGCCGAAGCAAACCAATTGAAACTGCCTGCACCTTTTTTAGAGATCTTTTTATACATAGTTCCATTCAACAGGCTATCTCCATTTATATAATAATTATAAACTTCTGTAGCCACACAGGGATAAGGAACAGCGCAAGTACTTTGCATGGTCCATATGGTACTATCGGCAAAATAATTAGCCTGAGAATTAGCAGGCGTATTGAAATAAAAAAATATTAGAATCAAGATCAGGTAACGCATCATTAGTTTAAGCTTATATAGAACAGAGATAAAGTTAAATCAAATTCCAGTGAAATGATCAATAAAGTAAAATTTAGTCTATTCAATATTTTATATAACCCTTTCCGAAAAACACATTAGCCTGATTATTAGGAATAGATTCCTGCAATATTTTTTATCGATAGAAAAAAGTGTAGAATACGTAAAGGAATTAACGCTGTCTTAAAACTGAATATGAAGCAGTTCCAATTCTATTTAAGCAGACCAAAAAGCATAAACATGATCCTGCTATGATAATTTTCGTTTAATAATCACTGTTGTCTGGAATCGGGTTTTATAATACTGTCGAATTGCGTCATGAGTATTTATCTACAAGGAGAATCTGTGCTATTTTTACAACAGAGGTCTCAGAGCCCCGAAGTCTCGCATACGCGTCAAGTTTAAAAAAAAGGAAAAACCACGAAGTACACGTAGGTCATAAGTTTCACTAAGATATATTTATGAGAATTTTACTTCTAGTTCGATGCTATATATTTTTGGCGTGTTCTTTTCTACCAGCTGGCATACATTATATATTGAGCAAATTACTGCATAATCAAAAAAAAACAATAAAGCTGGGGTATATTCATTTATTCCTTAGTGTAACTAAGTGTACTTGTGGTCTTAGTGGTAAAAAAAACATGGGATTTGAGAAAAAGATCTGTTATAAAAATGCTATATAACTGGCCACAGGCATATAAAGTTACCCAAAATGGATAAAGTTAGCTTGACGCTTATGCGAACGTGCGGGACTGTGGCCCCTGTGGTTAAAAAAAGGTCTGCTAAAAAAAACTAAAATTTATTCCGGACAACAATGTTTATTAATTAGGGATTATTTGTATTTTTCGAGCATGCAGAAAATTTTGTTTTTTCTACTTATATCCGTGTTTGTTGGATGCAAGGGCAAGGTAAAACCTGAGTTGCCTGAGCCGGAAGCTAAAGATTCATTGTTGATCGCATACAATGTTTTGCTGGAAGACTCTACTGATAATTACGAAATCTTTGTGATGGGAACCGATGGCAAGAACCCTAAAAACATCAGTAATAATCCGGGAGTAGACTGGGTATATTATGCATGGAAGGATAAATTATATTTTATTTCAGACAGAGATACTTCATATAGAAATTATTTTCTGTACGAGATGGACAGCAATGGAGAAAACATTCGAAAAATCAGTTCATTCAGACTGGAAGATTCCTGGATGTCGAGCCGCAAGAATGGAAAAGAGCTGGTAGTTTCAGGAAGAAAGGACGACAACAGACATACATTATATTTCATAAATACAAATGGGAAGATCATCCGTCAATTGACACATGATACCTTAGCCTATTTTAACGACCCCTGTTTTTCGCCCGATGGAAAAGAGGTCGTTTATAGATATAAAAAAGAAAGACTGGATCGTTCACAAATAGATGAATTGTGGATCATGGATGAGTATGGAAGAAATGTAAGACAACTTACCCATTATCCTGAAAACGACAGTGCTGAATGGCATACCTATCATGCAGGCCCTCCTATCTGGGAACCTGTACAAAATATAATATCATTTACATCGAAACGAAATGGCAATTACAGCATCTTCACTATTAAACCTGATGGCAGTGATTTGAAGCAGCTGACAGATGAGAAGATGAATGAAACTTATCATAGCTGGTCGCCTGATGGAGAATGGATCACATTTGATGGTTCAGATCTGGAAAATAAGAAATACAGCATTTATATCATGCAAGCCGACGGTTCAGGAATACATCAACTGACAAATAAATATCGATTTGAGCAGGGGCCTGTTTTTGTTCTTGCAACCAAAGAAATAATCTATCCCTAAGTTGCAGGTTTTTGAACAACGTACGGATGCTATCGATCTATTTGTTGTTAAAGCTTGTCATTCCCCGATGGAATTTCTGCTGCCTGGGAGACGTTAAAAAAAGATGTAGATGCTATGAGTGCCCGTCAATATTATGTTTTTTTTACCACTAAGGGCACAAGTACACTTAGTTACACTAAGCATTATAAGTATATTTCGAGAGTATATATTTTTTTGATTTTGCAAAAAATTGCATTAAATATAATGTCTGCCAAATGGTGGACAAGGCCACGCAAAAATAAATCAAGGATTAGAGGTAATGTTTTCTTGAAAATCTCTTAGTGAAACTTGTGACCTACGTGCTCTTCGTGGTTTTATTTAATTTATTACCATGATGCTTATGAGCTGGATATCAGGGCTCATATACCAAATTGGCATATTTCGACCTTCCAGCATATCCATCGATACTGCTTTTTTGAAATCATTACTTAAATCGAAAAAAATTCAGTAAATTAACAACATTGTCTTTTACTTTTCTGAGCAGATCAATTTTCCATCTAGTATAGCTTGGTTTAAATACAATCATCTCTTTGAGATGCAGAAAAGTAATTGATGATTTTTTTTCGGAGTCATTCCGTTTTAGTTTTTAACAGATCAGAAAAATATGTCTACAGAACCAATAAATAAATTCAAAGAAGCAGTATCCATTGCAGTGTGGAGCGAACTTAAAGATCGTAAACCTGCCTATGCTTTGGTAAGCTCAACGGATCTTGTTTTGGTGCGGTTTGATGAAAAGATCTCCGTAATGTATGGCAGATGTCATCACAGAGGAGCATTGCTTGCTGATGGCTTTATTGATGGCGAGAATCTGATCTGCGGCGTACATCATTGGGACTATAGATATGACACCGGGGTAAGTGAATATAATAACGAAGAAGCATTACATCCTTTTACTGCTTCGATATCCGATGGTCAGGTATGGGTAGATAAAACTGAAATTGAAAAATTCGAGTTGGATCATCCTCAACCTTTCAAGCGGGATCAGTATTTAGGTCTGTATGCTGATACACATCCTGAAGACACGGAACCCTATACCGGGATCATACATGATCTGGCAAAGAATGGATTAAAAAAAACCGGCAAACATGGAACTTCGATTGCCATGGGAGTTGACAGAGATACCTTACCCAAATGGGAAGACATGCAATGGTTGCCGGCTCAACTTTTCCGCAAACCTTTGTTAGATGAAGAAGAAGTAAGTACAGAAGTGCTGATTGGAAAAGCAAGCAAGAAACCTTTACGCTTGAGCATGCCTTTATTTGTTTCGGATATGAGCTTTGGAGCTTTGTCAAGAGAAGCAAAAATTTCATTGGCAAAAGGTGCAGAAATGGCGGGGACCGGAATAGCATCCGGTGAAGGCGGAATGTTAGCCGAAGAACAAGCAAACAACAGCAAATATTTTTATGAGATAGCTTCCGCTATGTTTGGTTTTAGCATGGATAAAATTGCCAAAGTCCAGGCGGTACATTTCAAAGGTGGACAAGGCGCTAAATCCGGTACAGGCGGGCATCTTCCCGGTAAAAAAGTCACTGCTGAGATCGCAGAAGTAAGAGGTCTGGAGAAGGGTAAAGATGCTATTTCTCCAGCCACATTCAAAAATTTAAAAACAACTGCAGATTTTAAAGAACTAGCTGATGAGATCCGGGAACTAACCGGAGGAATACCCATCGGATTTAAACTTGCAGCAGGACATATTGAAAAAGAAATTGAGTTTGCATTAAAAGCAAGTGCAGATTACATCATCCTCGATGGAAGAGGCGGAGCAACGGGTTCATCTCCGATAATACTTAGAGATAATATTAATATCCCAACTATTCCGGCTTTAGCAAGAGCAAGAAAATATCTTGACTCATGTGATGTGCCTGATATAAGTTTGATCATCACCGGTGGTCTCAGGTTACCCGCTGATTTTGCAAAAGCTCTGATGATGGGAGCTGATGCTATTGCTGTTGCAAACTCGGCCATACAGGCAATTGGATGTATTGGAATGCGAGCATGCCATACTAATAATTGTCCTGTTGGAATAGCTACACAGAAAGAAAGTTTAAGGGCAAGATTGCAAATTGAGATCTCGGCAAAACAGCTGAAAACTTTTTTTGAATCTTCCAATGAATTGATCAAAGTAATTGCACGCTCTTGCGGGCATGATGATATTAGAAAATTCTCGATGGATGACCTGACTACATTCAATAATGATATGCATAAATTGACAGGAATAAATTATGCAGGTTTAACATCTTAACTATGAAAACAAACTGGAAACTTCTTCACGCGCATCCTGAAGTACATTTAAATGGAGCGTTTCATGAGTATCACAGACTCTCTCAACTAATTGCAATGGCCGGGAATGATCTTATTGAACCCAGAGCCGACGACAGTCATACAAGCATGACGTGGTCTCATGAAAAACAACAATATAGAGGGGAGGCTTTCCCTCAGTTAAAGAATGCTAGATTTATTATTCAACCTGAAAATATGGAAATTTCTCTGGTTGATGAATCAGAAAATCAATTAGGTAGTTTTAGTCCGATCGATCTATTGAAACATGAAGCATTGGAAAACATGAATCAAATTTTGAAAGAAGCCGGAACGAAAGATCAAATTAAAAATGAGCTTCATTTCCAGATCCCGGAAGATCTGGGCGCTAAATATCAAGTACCTTCAAATACTTTTTTACTCGAGCATTTGTATCTTAGACATAATGCTGATCTAATACTGAAATCTATTTCTGAAAAGCATGATTCAGATTCGGAGATCCGCATATGGCCACATCATTTCGACACGGGAAGCATTATCTATATCAATGAAGACGATATTAAGAGCACGATAGGAATTGGTCTTGCCATAGCAGACGCTTACTATCCCTCTCCATACTTTTATATTAACTTCCACAGCAATTCTGAAAAATATCAGGATCTTGAATTACCTAAGCTCAATAACTCGAGTCATCTGAATACCCTGGATTGGAAAGGGTATATACTTGGACTTGATGAGATTGTTAAATTAAATGAAGCTGATGATCAACACAAGATCGTAGAGAAGTTTTTTGATGAATCCATTGAAGCAATCAGAAAATTACTACCTTCGGTTAAAGGGTTTGTATGATGAAATTGTTCTGGGTTATTTTGATTCTTTTTCCATTTATCCTCCATGCACAAGGGCCTGTGGATGGTTTCATGGTAGGCCCGGGTAATACAAATCTTGCATTGTCTTTTTCTTCAGAAAATTCTACAAAATATTTTGCAGGTACAAAAGAGATCGACCTTGCTCGTGATCTTGTAAGTATTAGTTTATTTGCCTCCCATGGGATCAGTAAAAAACTGGATCTGATCGGAAATATTCCTGTCATAAATGGCAAGCTTCAGGATGGTGGGATCTATATTCGTTTTCTTGCATACGAATCAATTAAAGAATCCGGAAAGCTGAGCATAATGCCGGCTGTAGGAATAAGCAATCCTTTGTCAAATTACGCCACCGAGACTGCCGATGCGATTGGCCAACAGGCTACTGTCATCTATGGAAAACTAATTATACAGTATATGCTTGAAAATGGATTTTTCTGTAATGCTACTGCCGGATATAATGCTGCATTTGAACCAACACCTCAATCAATTGTAGCATCTGCAAAGGCCGGATACGCATCACAAAAATGGTATGCTGATCTTTGGGTAGAAAGACAACTTGGAATTGGCGGAAAAGACTACCGGGGAACGGGAGATCTGGCTGCTTCCAGTTTCAAGCAACTTGGTGTTTCTTACAACAAACTTGGAGCTACATTATTCTATTCTTTTCATACAAAGCTGGGAGGATTTGTTTCCGGTGGATATACATTTGATGGAAGAAATACTGCCAAAGCTAGCCGCATCAGTGCAGGAATCGTTTATAAATTCTTGAAACAATAAATGAATATGACAGACCCTAAAAAACTCAATGAGTTAAGTGAAGATGAAGTGGATGCTTTTGAATTACTGACCGATCCGGATTCCGATAATGTAGCTTTGTTGAAAGCTACATTTGATGGTATAGAGACAGCCTGTATGGTACTGGTAGATGAGGATAATGCAGAAGGGCAGCAGATCTATCCAATGGCTATATTGTTGAATGAGGAACTGCATAAAAAGTTGACTCAATTAGGCTAATTCTGATCAATTGCATGATGCGAAAAATATAAAGTATGAAATGTTTTTGCTTGCAATGCATTTCATCTATATTTAAGAATTATATTTTTGTTGAAGCTGCTCGCCGATCAGAGAGCAGATCCATTTATAGAGCTTATCTAAATATTGAGCAATGAAACTGATCCGGATCATTTTTTATGCGGCTGCATTTATAGCAATAGCTATTATAGCTGCGGGTATCATTAGTCCAACGCAAACCTATGTGATCACAAAGGAAGTAAAAGCACCCCTGGATCATAGCTTTGAAGTCTTTATGGATAGCAGTTCTTTCCCGCACTGGATCAAAAATTATCGTGGGGTTAAGACCATCTACGGTGAGCCCGACATACCCGGTCATATTGCACAACTTACGATCAAAGAGGCCGGAAAAGTGATCGTACTAAAACAGGAATTGCTGGGGTTTGAAGAAAATAAAAGTTATGATTTCAAATTGGAGAATGATGCGATTGCTATACTTGTGAATATAGATTTCAAAGCTACTGACACCGGGTGTATCATCCGTTCTGAAAGTATAGTCGAAGGAAACGGGATACTATGGAAAGGACTTCTGAGTCTTTACAGAACACTTATCAGCGTAGGCATGGAAAAACAATACTCCAGACTTGTGAGCTATATCGAGTCTACGTATTCACAAAAATAATATTTATAAAAAGAATAATTTTTTTTACTTTCGTTACTATCAATTCCCAAATTATTCATCGTGGCTTGTAATACAGAGTTTTAATTACAGTTCTTTTTCTTAAATTTTATGTTTTTTTTTACCACTTAGGTCACAAGTACACTTAGATACACTAAGAAAAAAATACTTATTCCGCAGCTTTATTGATTTTTTTGATTTTGCAGTAAATCTGCTCAAAATATAATGTCTACCTCCCGATCGCTATCGCATACGCATCAAGCTAACTTTATCAAATTTCGTACATATAGCTAGCCCATAGCTTGTCATACAACACTTTGAATGTAGTTTTATCTTCTGTTTATTAAAAAATAAATTAGGATAAGACCAACTGAAGGAACATTTGGGTGAACTTAAATTTTCCTCATAAATATCAAAGGTATTTGCAAATAGAGACTTTTCTTTTTCCCACAGATCTCACAGATTTCACTTTGTTCAGCGATTTCTGCGGTTATGAAACGTTATTGCAAGTGATTCACTTTGCATTCACAGATCTCACAGAATGGAATATTAAGCTTCTGCGAGATCTGCGGGAAATATTCTTTAATGTTAGCTTGACGCATATACGCACGTGCGGGACTGTGGCCCCTGTGGTTAAAAAAAAGCCTGAAATAAAAAACTAAAATTTATTCCGGACAACAATGATTAGTAATCTCTCATTATGGAAAATAAATCAGACCTATTTGTGATCCAATTTGATGCAGAGACTCAAATTATGAATGTGATTCAGAATGGGGTTTATGAAATTGGTGAGTCTACCAAAATGATTGAATATTTCTCTAAATTAATGTTGACAAATAATTGCAGGAAAGTATTGATAGACAATAAAAATGGAAGCATCAAAGCAAATACCATCGACATTTATAACAGGCCAAAGAAATTTGAAAAAGCAGGATTGCCAAGAAATATTAAAGTCGCTATTCTATACGGTGAACAAAATGAGCAGGAAAGGTTTTACGAAACCGTTTTAAAAAACCGGGGATACAATTTTCGAAATTTTAAGCATCCTGAGGAAGCTATGAAGTGGCTGCAAAGATAATATCCATTTGTTCTACAGCTTCCTTACTACGCTTTACCCAACTGTTTAAGCATTTTTAAA
>JBBKWX010000020.1:0-15002 GCA_037969175.1 Bacteroidia bacterium
TTTGAAATAGAGCCTTCCTGGGATTATGCCCAAGTATTGGTTTCATCAAATGGAGGAGCAAATTGGGATCCTCTTTGTGGAAAATATACTAAAGCAGGAAGTAATTTTCAGATTCCAGGTGAACCGATCTATGATGGATTTCAAAACGAATGGGTATCCGAAGAAATGAATCTCGAAGATTATTTAGGAATGAATGTCCTTTTTAAATTTGATTTTGCAAGCGATGGATTTCAGGAATTTGACGGGATCTACGTAGATGATATATCTGTAGAAATCAGTCCGGCAGGGATAACCGGGATCTTTGCAGCTATAAATGATCAACCTTTACTTGGTCAAAATATACCAAATCCTGTGCATGGTAGTACCTATATCAATTATCAGGAAGTCAGTCGGAACAGTGTTCTCAGAATAATAGATGCGTTGGGCAGAACGATTTTTGAAAGTAAATTAATAAATGCTTCCGGCAATGTTCAAGTTAATACTGAAGGCTGGCAAAGAGGTGTATATTTTTACTTTGTAGAAGGTGAGGGAATGAAATCAGAGAGTTTTAAAATGGTAGTTTATTAGTACTAAAGTAGTATTTTACTCAAGATTAGGTTTTTGTATTTTTATTAATATTCCTTCTCCTTCTGCTTCTATTGTAAGATAGATGACAATTGCATCCGGCGATGCTTTTTATCTTACTCAAAAGTATTAGAAATGGAAATAGTACAGAAAAATAGTTCAGAGTTACTTTTAAGATATACTAAGATCAGAGAGCGAAGCATTTTGCTCTGTTTTGATCTGCATCCGGAAGATCAGGTTGTACAACCTATCGCAGATGTGAGTCCTCCCAAATGGCATCTGGGTCATACTACCTGGTTTTTTGAGACTTTTATTCTGAAGAAATTTTATCCGGATTATCAAGACTTCCATCCTGATTTTAGCTTTGTATTCAACTCATATTATGAAACTGTTGGTAAGCGGGTATTAAGGGCCAACCGTGGAAATATGACACGCCCATTGTTAACGGAAGTCCATAAGTATCGAAAACATGTAGATGCAAAAATAGCTGAGCTACTTAGTTTATCTATACAGGATGAAAATCTATTTTCAGAAATAATGGAACTTGGACTTCAGCATGAGCAACAGCATCAAGAATTATTAGCAACCGATATCAAATATATTTTCGGACATAACCCACTGTTTCCCGCTTTACCTGATTTTCCGGTAAAAGAAAATGAAGTACAAAAAAACGATCTTTCCTTTATTTCAATCATTGGAGGAATAGTCAAGATAGGACATACTGATTCAGGATTTTGTTTTGATAATGAGTTAGGTGCACACAATGTATTGATAGAAGATTTTGAGATCCGTAAAAATTTGGTGAGCAATTCTGAATACATAAAGTTTTTAGAAGATGGTGGATATAAAAAGTTTGAATTTTGGTTGAGTGATGGTTGGGAATGGTTAAATAAAAACAAGATCCAGGCTCCTATGTATTGGCATAAGATCGAAGGTTCCTGGTACAGATATTCTTTTGAAGGTCTCAAAGAAGTTGATCCTGATGGCATACTTACCCACATTTCATACTATGAAGCAGACGCCTTCGCAGCCTGGGCAGATATGCGGCTTCCTACTGAATTTGAATGGGAAGCTGCAAGCAAAAATCTTGATTGGGGACAGCGATGGGAATGGACCAAAAGTGCTTACCTGGCTTATCCCGGATTTAAAAAAGCAGAGGGTGCAATAGGAGAATACAATGGCAAATTTATGATCAATCAAATGGTGCTGAAAGGAGCTTCTATAGCAACACCACCCGGGCACAGCAGATATACTTACCGTAATTTTTTTCAAGCATGGCTTCAATGGCAATTCACAGGCATCAGACTGGTACGATGATAAGCGAACAATTTGCAAAAGATGTTTATGAAGGACTGGAAAGTATTCCTAAATTCATCAGTTCAAAATATTTTTATGATGAAACAGGTGATGCATTATTCAAACAGATCATGTCACTTCCGGAATATTATCTGACAAAAAGTGAATTCGAAATACTTGATACACATAAACAGGAATTACTGCAACAATTTTTAGGTAGTAATGATAGATTTGAACTGATAGATTTTGGAGCCGGTGATGGTTTAAAAACAAGGATCCTGTTACAACATTTTACAGACAAGGAAATTTCATTTACATATCATCCAATAGACATATCAGGTAATGCTTTGAACCTTTTGGTAGAAGAATTGAAAGTCAAAATTCCCGGTCTATCAGTGCATCCAATGCAGGACGAATACTTTGGTGCATTGAATAATCTAAAGGAAAGTAATAACCATAAGGTTGTACTTTTTATGGGTTCTAATATTGGCAACTTCACTGCAGAAAATTGTAAAAATTTCCTCACTGAATTAGGAAATAATTTGAACAGCGGTGATTTGCTAATGATCGGAATGGATCTGGTTAAAGATCCCTCAAGGATTCTTGCCGCTTACAATGATTCACAAGGTGTTACCCGGGATTTTAATCTAAACCTTCTTAGGAGAATAAATTCAGAATTGGGTGGAGATTTTCAGCTGGATAAATTTTCACATTATGCAGTTTATGATCCTCTAAGTGCTCAGGCCAGATCATACCTTGTCAGCAAAGCTGATCAGACTGTGAGAATTGATTATCTTGACAATGAATTCAAATTTAAGCGATGGGAGTTAATCCATACAGAGATCTCTCAAAAATTTTATATAGAGGATATAGAAACAATGGCTATTAATACAGGATTTCAACTTGTTAAAAATTACTTTGATTGCAAACATGAGTTCACCGATTCCTTGTGGATCAAAACTTAAAGAAATGAAAGCAATATGGAATGGCCAAATATTGGCTGAGAGTACAGACACTGTGCTCATTGAAGGTATGCACTACTTTCCACACAGTTCCATTAAAAGTGAATTTTTTGAAGAAAGCGAAACAAAGAAAAGCGATCCCTGGAAAGGGAAAGCAAATTATTTCAGTATTAAAGTAAATGGCAGGATCAACAAAGATGCTGCTATTTATTATCCAGCACCCAGTCCGCTTGCCCAAGGTTTAAAAAACAGAGTAGCGTTCCTAAATGGAATTTTAATCAAAGAGTGATGCATGAGAAGAAAGTAACATTTGAAAATAAAAATGGGGATAAACTAAGTGGTAAATTAATACTGCCTGTAACGCGCAAACCATTGACGTATGCCATTTTTGCGCATTGCTTCAGTTGCGGAAAAGATCTGAAAGCTGCCAGAGTCATCAGTAATAAACTGGCTGCTGAAGGCATAGCTGTTTTGCGATTTGATTTTTCCGGATTGGGAGAAAGCGAAGGTGATTTTGGGCAATCTGCACTACCCGGAAATATTGAGGATATTTTAGCGGCAGCAGAATATTTGAGATCAGAGCATCAAGCAGCATCATTGCTTATTGGACATTCACTTGGCGGGGCAGCAGTGATCCGTACCGCACAATTTTTGCCTGAAGTGAAGGCCGTTTCTACAATTGGAGCTCCTTTTGATTCCTCACATATTAAAAATTTATTTTCTGAATCGCTTGAAACTATAATCGAAAAAGGTAAAGCTAAAGTTGAGATCGCAGGTAGATCATTTGAGATCAGTAAAAATTTTCTGGATGATATCTCAAAAGATAAACCTGAAGAAAGTGTAAACAAACTTGACCGAGCACTACTGGTCTTGCATAGCCCTCAGGATACTATTGTTTCCATCGACAATGCCGCATTGATCTATACAAATGCAAAACATCCCAAGAGTTTCATTTCATTGGATGGAGCTGATCACTTATTGTCTAACAATTCGGATGCTGAATATACTGCGGATATTATATCCACCTGGGTAAAGAAGTATCTGGTTACCCAAGATGTGAAATTAGAAACCAAGAAGCAATCAGTAGCGAGTACCTATGCCGGCACTTTTATTACTGAGATTAATGCCGGGGGCTTTACTATGTTGGCCGATGAACCCTCAAATGCGGGTGGTAGCGGACTTGGTCCTACTCCCTATGATCTGCTTACAGCAGCTTTGGGAGCTTGTACATCCATGACCTTGCAAATGTATGCCGGAAGAAAATCCTTGGATCTTGAAGAAGTGAGAGTGCATGTTCAGCATAATCGAGATTACGCTAAAGATTGTGATACCTGTGATGACCCTAATTCGAAAATTGATGTGTTTGAAAGAGAGATTGAGCTGATAGGTGACATAGATGATGCCCAGCGTTCTAAATTGCTCTCTATCGCAAACAAATGCCCCGTTCATAAAACTTTAGAAAATACAATAGAAGTAAGGACAGTTTTACTTTGATCTATTTAGGTTGATCCTGGATAAGACCAATCACATTTTGATCCGGATCTTTAAAATAGGCTACAAGTCCCACATTTGGAATTTCATTGATAGGGCTCACCACAACGCCTCCGTATTCTTCAACCTTGATGACTGTTGCCTTAATATCATCAACCTGCATAACAATAACCGGATTTTTAAACAAACTTTCTTTTATCGTGACAGCTCCATTTATTCCGTTGTCAGAGTTGTTTCCTGTATCAGCAAGCCAATATGATTTGTCGCCGAACTGATTGAATTTCCAATCTAATACCTTCTTGTAAAATTCAAGTGATTTAGTTGGATCTTCTGTAGGTAATTCAAAATGTACTATGCTTCCCATAATTTCAAGTTTAGTGAATTGATTTCAAAAGGTACAAAAAATATGAATTATTGAAAAGTTTTAAATCAAAGCAAACTACAGGTTGAGCTTTTTGAGCAATTGAGAAATTAACACATGAGATAATTTAGTAATTCCATATCATTGTTGTCCGGAATCCAGTTTCTAATCCTGTCGAATTGCATCATAAGTACTTATCTAAAAGGGGAATCTGTGCTAATTTCACCACAGAGGTCTCAGAGATTTACACAAAGTTCTCAGAGATTGAAGAGAAATTTTCTTTCAATGGACTTTATATGGTATTCGATCTCTTTTTTCTCTGTATACCAGTGGTTTTCTAAGAAAATGAAATCACCTCAAAAGAGCCTAGATCAATATGGAAGTATAACTCTGAGGCCCCTGTGGTTTAAAAAAAAGCCTAAAATAAAAAACTAAAATTTATTCCGGACAACAATGATTCCATATTAATTGAATGAAATTCTTTTGACTACTTATCATTATATGTTTTTTCCTACTCGCTACTTTTTAATTTACCTAAACCTCACATAGAACAGAAAAATATTAATCAGCTTGAAACATCAATTCGCAACACTTGCATGTTCATCAGAATTTTATCCTTCTTTACTATGATATAAAAACACAACAGAACCGGTAAGAGTCAGCAATGCACCTGCCTGATGGATAACTCCCCAAAAAACAGGATCCACTGGGAAATTCAGAATAGTAAAGACACCAAGAATAAATTGAAACACAACTAATAGAAGAACAAGTTTGCTGGATCTCTTTATTGAAGTAATAGGATTATTTCTGTTCCGTCTCCAGATAACAAATGCAAATATCAAAATCAGGATAGCCAGGATGCGATGTATGAATTGAACAGTAGCCATATTCTCTGTTATGTCTTTCAGGATCGTATCCATTGTTCCTATCGCTTCCGGAAAGAATTTATCTCCCATCAGCGGCCATGTATTGTAAATGAAACCAGCCTTGAGTCCGGCAACAAAAGCACCATATATGATTTGAATTCCTAAAAGTTTTATAAATGATCTTGCATCCCTGGATGCCGGACTATTTGCAGGGACGGGGTATAGCAGTGTTAACGCTAGCCATAAGGAATATCCGTATGTAAAAAAGGCAGTACCGAGATGTAAAGCAAGTCTGAAATGGCTTACACTAGGTCGGTCAACCAAACCACTTTTCACCATGAACCATCCAAGGAATCCTTGAAAAGCACCTAGTGCGAGAAGTATCCAGAGTTTAGATTTATATCCTTCCGGAATCCTTTTTTTAACCCAGAAAAATATAAAAGGAATAATGAACACAAATCCAAGTAATCGACCAATAAGCCGATGAAAATACTCCCAGAAAAAAATGGATTTAAAATCTTCAAGACTGTAATGGTAGTTTAGTTTTTGGAATTGGGGCGAGGCTTGATATTTTTCAAAAGCGATGTTCCATTCAATATCATTCATAGGAGGAAAGGTTCCCATGATCAGATTCCATTCAGTAATACTCAGTCCTGAACCCGTGAGGCGGGTTATGCCTCCAATATTGACCATTAGAAAGATCAACAAACAACCACTGAGAAGCCAAAATATGATTGGACGATTCTTTTTTATCATAAAGCTTAAGATCGGAGCAAAGGTAGCACAGATTAATTTTCAATGAATATAAATATTTGAAATTATCTTTATTGATGTCTTTGAATAAACACAGGGATTACGGCCAGACTGATCAATGCGGCAAAGATCCAAAGGTAATGAATGTAATGGCTGCCCTCAAGAACATAGTTGTAAGCAGTAAGTAAAGCCGTGGCTGCATTTAGAATTTGGATGAGAACCATGACCTGAATAGAATCTCTGTATGTCCTGAATTTAAATAAAAAAAGAAATATCAATGCTGCGATCAGAAGAATAGCTGAATGAAAATATGCTCCATTCTCGATCATGTTCCAGGAACCGGTGAAGAAAATTACAGTGTTCAGAATAAAAGATTACTTCTGGAGCCGTGCTTGGTTAATTGCCATGTGCATTGTGATTACTGTGAATAAATTTAATAAAATTGATCACAAGAAAATGATTTTTTTATCAGGGAACTTATCCTTTCTCTCGATAGTATTCTATTTCTTTCAAATGATTTTCTCTTTAGCTATGAGATCATTTGAATTGCTGTTGAACATGCCATTTCAATTTGAATGAGTTCATTAAATTTCATAGATCGAACGTAGTTTATTTTATCTGCCTAACCAATCTGAAACTACGATAAGGATCTCTAAAAAAAAGTAATTCATGCGTAAGTTCTATTACTCAAAATACATGGTAGTAGAAAAAATCATCTTTTTAAAACTAAAACTTTAGGTTCAAGCATATCACGCATTGCATATTTCACGCCTTCTCTACCCAATCCGCTTTCCTTTACTCCTCCGTATGGCATATGGTCAGCTCTAAATGTAGGTACATCATTGTGAATGACACCGCCAACTTTCAAAGCATCAAATGCTTTCCAAAGTAATTGCACATTATTTGTAAATATCCCTGCTTGCAATCCAAATTTTGAATCATTTAATTTTCGGATCCCATCTTCAAAACCGGCAACCGATTCAAGAATTACCACAGGTCCAAATACTTCTTCCGCACAAACTTTCATTTTATTATTCGTGTTGGTCAGCACTGTTGGTTTATATAAACTTCCATTTCTAATTCCACCGGTTAGGAGCTCAGCTCCTGCGTCTATGGCTTCATTCACCCATTTCTCTACGCGTATTGCATTTCCCTCATCGATCATTGAACTAACATCTGTGTCAAGGGAACTGGGATCACCTATTTTTAGATTTTCTGTAGCAGCAACAAACAGAGTTACAAAATGATCAAATACATTTTCATGTATGAATATTCGTTGAGCATGAATACAAACCTGTCCTGAATATGCAAAAGCACCCATAATGCATGAAGTGATGATGTTTTTGAGATCTGCATCTTCATTAACAAGCACACCGGCATTTCCACCAAGTTCAAGAACTACTTTTTTATTACCGGCTTCCGTTTTCATTTTCCAACCAACCGCAGGAGAACCTGTAAAACTCAACATCGAAAAGCGCTCCTCGGCGACCATTAAATTTCCGATCTCTTTATGCATGGGAAGTATACTGACGGCTCCTTTCGGGAGATTTGTCTGATCTATGATCTTCGCCAATTCAAATGTTGACAAGGGTGTTTTTGATGAAGGCTTTAATATGATGGGGCAACCGGTAGCAATAGCCGGAGCTATCTTATGTGCCGGTAAATTTAATGGAAAGTTGAAAGGAGAGATCCCTGCAATAATACCAATCGGATATGACTTTACGATTGCTTCTCTGTCGTGGGCCGCAGCAGTCCAATCCAGACGCATATATTCTTCCGGAAGTCGTTTAGATTCTTCGGCTGCAACAAGAAATGTTTGTGCTGCACGATCCACTTCACCCAGAGAATATCTCATGGGTTTTGCACTTTCCAAGCAAAGTATAGTAGCTAATTCTGTTCGATTCGAGTGGATAGTGTCAGAGATATAACGTAAAGCTTCGTACTTTTCATAGGAAGGGAGAGAAGCCATTTCTTCCTGAACATTGAGAGCTGAAGTAATAGATTTTTCAAGAATATCTTGATTTGCAATACTAACTTTTGCAAAAACTTGTCCTGTATATGGACAATGAACATCCAAGGTTTCTGGACTGTTCCGGAATACACCTCCCGCGTAAACGGGATAAGTTTTCATTCTAATTCAATTTAAATCCTTTAACCCTGTATGTACCTGTTTCATTAATAGTTTCAATGATTTCATCAATATCAAGGGTAGCATTATCAAATCTAACTTCAGCAGTACCATTTGTATGATCAACGACCTGCTCATGAACTCCTTCCTTTGATGCCAATAATTCAGAAATAAAATGACTGCAATGTCCACAGCTCATTCCTTCAATATCAATATGTGCACGTGCTTCTGTATCCATGATATGTAAGTTTAATGATTCACAATCGTAAAGTTATTAAAGAAAAACTAATATCACTAGTTAATCCGATTGTTTATAAGGGCTTTCATAAAAAAATCAGCAGATCTCACAGTAACGCCGTTTACAGAAAAAAAATAAATCAATATTTCTGATCAAATTAAAACAAAGAGAAAAAATTCTAAGAAAAAATTATTTTACAAATAGAAAATAATTAATTCCAGTTCAATGTTTTAATTAAGTGCAGTATATCTTCACGGGTATGTTCAATAACAGGTGCTAATGAATCACTTTGTGGAAGGACATTGAAATACAATGACCCTCTAAGAAAATGCTTTGTGCTATCTGTTATATAAAATTGCAATGGTGATGCTGTGTTTCCTTGTAATTCATAGAGTATTCCATGTACGCGAGGATTGTCCGTTTGTATCAATATTTCATTTATCGCACTGGCTTTTACTGTATGTTGATATGCAAGAGTTCTGCTGTCTTCAAGAAATTGATTTAGATCACCGTTGATGGTCTTGTAACTCAAATTTATTTGACCATTAAATGTCGGGAAATTAATATTGTACCAAAATGGTTCAGCTTTTTCCATTCTTACCGGTTCTATCACTGCATATTCCGGATATTCAAAACTGAAAGGGGAGGAGTCAGGAGCAAACGAAGTATAGGTATGTTCCGGCAATTCAATTCTGAAAAATCCTCTGGGTTTTGGCGTATAATCTTCAGCACAACCTGTTAAGAAAATTGCAGCAAAGAGCAGGGGTAATATTACATTCAGATTATTTTTAAGCTTTTGGATCTGTATCTGCTTCATCATCATCCTGTTTGATTGTCATTTTTACTCTTTTGATCCTTCTTTTGTCGACAGATTCAATCACAAAAATATAGTTTGCGAATTCAATCACTTCAGATTTAAGCGGAATACGTCCGGCGAGCTCAAGGATCAAACCGGCTAAAGTATCTGCTCCTTCACCCTCTACTTTTTCAAATACTTTTCGTTCAATGTTCATGATCCTGCAAACATCATTTAACAATGCTTTTCCTTCAAAAACAACATTGTTTTCATCCAGTCTTGAATACGTTATTTCTTCTTCATCCAACTCGTCATTGATCTCACCCACAATTTCTTCCAGAATATCTTCCAAAGTAACAAGACCGGAAGAACCGCCGTATTCATCTACTACAATAGCTAAGTGTATTTTGGTATCCTGAAATTCTTTCAAAAGCGCATTTATCTTTTTACTTTCAGGGACAAAGAACACCGGGCGTAATAAATCTTGCCATTTAAATTCCGGTCCTTTATGCAGATGAGCCAAAAGATCTTTGATGTATAGAATTCCTAAAACCTTATCGAAATTATTTTCATAAACAGGTATCCGGGAATAACCTTTTTCCAGAATTTGCTCTATGACCTTATCGAAAGTAGTATCTATCTCTATGGCAAAAGCATCCATCCGACCTTTCATGATCTGCTTGACATCAGTATCACCAAATTTGACAATACCTTTCAGCATTTGTTTGTCTTCCAAAGGAGTATTGGTATCCGAAGTAATATCAATGGCATGAGTAAGTTCCGACATATTCACTTCGTAGCCTCTTTTCTTCATGCGCTTATCTATCAGATTTGTACCGGCAACCATCAGCATACTGAAGGGTCTGAACAATTTATCCATTATCAATAATGGAATCGACATCGATCTTGCAAAATCTTTTGGATGCTGTGTAGCATAGATCTTGGGTAAGACCTCTCCGAATAAAACCAGCAAAAAAGTTACAACAACTACTTGAATCACGAAGCCGGCTGTAGGATTCATGCTAAAATCAAATAATGATGCAGTGATGGAAGTTGAAATTATTACTGCTGCAATATTCACCAGATTATTTCCAATGAGTATGGTAGCAAGGAGTCGTTTTGGTTTACTGATCAATTTACTTACAAGCCCATCACCTTTTTTTTCGCTGTCCTGCATTAAATGCAAATCAGCAGGGCGGAGTGAAAAATAAGCTACTTCTGAACCCGAAATGATGGCTGATAAAAAAAGCAAAACCAGAAGCACTATGATTTGCATCAGCACTTCCGGGCTCATGGGTTGAAGAATAATGTTTAATAATTCTCCGGTAAACAATCGGGGAGGTTCAATATCTGCAGGATCCAATTTTTGAATTTATTTGTTTAGAAATGTCAAATTCCCGGTTTAAATATAGACCGGGAATCTGACCTCAAAGATAGTTAAAATGGAAGATCGTCCGCTGAACCGGAATCAATCACATCAGCAGTTTGCGAATTATCATTTGCTGGCGCTTGATTTGATTGCTGACCGCCATCTTCTTTCTTGCCACCAAGCATAGTCATATTATCACCAACTATTTCGGTGACATAACGCTTGATACCATCTTTGTCATCATAAGAACGGGTGCGGATCTTTCCTTCAATGTAAACCTGATTGCCTTTCTTAAGGAACTTCTCAGCTACCTCAGCAAGCCCTCTCCACAGCACCACATTATGCCATTCGGTCTGATCTACTCTTTTCCCTTCTTTGTCCTTGTAACTTTCTGTCGTTGCAATAGTAAAGTTTGCAACTGCTACACCACTTTCCAGATATCTTACTTCCGGATCTTTCCCCAGGTTACCCACCAAGATTACTTTGTTTACTCCTGACATGTTATTAGTTTTTATGAGTTGAAATTAACATTACAAATATACATAATCCCAAGCCATGATTCTAACCGTAAATAGGCTGTTTTCTTTATATTCCTGCATATATGTAATCTATTCGGCTATATTGAAGATATGTATTTTTCAATTAATCTGGGTACAGGATATGAATCCAATTCAGAAGATTCCAATAAAATATGGTCGTTCAATGAAGTTAGTTCATCCGATGTTTCAAGTTTATAAAATCGTGCATAAATGATTTGATGACTCAATACATGCTTGATAAGGGGTGAAACTGAGATCAAATTTGTATCCGTTTCTCCAAAGATCTTATTCCATTCGTCGGAAGCTTTAAGTTTATTCTCTTCAGTCTCAATTTCACATTCGATCATAGGGAAATCATATAATCCGGTCCAGATATCACCTTCAGACCTGCGTTTTAGGTAAGTTTGACCCTTGTTGTTAATATCGAGGTAATTGAAATAGCGCTTTCTGACTTTGGTTTTACCCGCTTTAACCGGTAATTTATCGGTGATATTCTTTTCTCTGGCCAAACAAAACCCGGAGACAGGGCAGAGGTCACAATCCGGATTTCGCGGGCTGCAGATCCCGGCTCCCAGATCCATGATAGCTTGATTATAGGAACCGGGATCGGACTTGTCGAGATGCTCAAAAGCTAATGCATCGATCAATTTCCTTCCTTCAGAGCTGTCTACAGGAAGTTCAACAGCATGTATTCTGGAAAGAACGCGTAAGACATTACCATCAACAACCGCATAGGGCAGATTAAAGGCCGCCGAAGCAATAGCGGCAGCAGTATAGGGTCCAATTCCCGGCAATGCTAACAGTTGATAATAGTCTTTGGGAAATTCGCCATTGTGTTTTTCTACAACGGTTTTTGCGCATTTCATCAGGTTCCTTGCACGACTATAATACCCTAGTCCTTGCCATAGCTTCATGACCTCATCTTCAGGTGCATTAGCAAGCGAAAGTACATCTGGAAAACGCTCTGTAAATTTGATATAATACGGAGTGCCTTGAGCTACGCGGGTTTGTTGTAAGATGATCTCAGAAAGCCATATCTTATAAGGGTTATCTGAGTTTCTCCAAGGCAAAACCCGTGCTGAATCACGATACCAATGCATGAGCTTGTTGGTAAATTTCATGCTATCAAGATTTTATGTCAGTAAGAATTTACAAAAATAGCTATTATATTATTTTTAAATTCATTAATATTGCTATATATTTGCAGCCCCAAAATGCATTAACTGAATTAAATAAGAAAAGAAATGACCAAGGCAGAATTAGTATCAGAAGTGTCAGCAAAAACTGGAATTGAAAAAGTTGTTGTTCAAGAGACAGTAGAATCAATGATGAAAGTTATCAAAACTTCATTGGTTAATAAGCAAAACGTTTATCTAAGAGGTTTCGGTAGCTTTATTGTAAAGAAGCGTGCACAGAAGACGGGTAGAAATATCTCGAAGAATACTACTATCATCATCCCTGAGCATGTTATACCTGCTTTCAAGCCAGCTAAGACTTTTGTAGAAAAGGTTAAAAGCTCTAAGAAGTAATTATTTCTAAATGTCAGGTACCAAAAGGCTCCAGATCATTCTGGTCGTAGGCGCAGTCGTTATTGCTGCTCTCGTATATTTGGCTCCGAAAAATCAACTGAGATCTGATGATCACAGTTTACCTGAACAGAAAACATTAGAAATTGATGAGGCCGGTTTGATTCGCGATGCTAGATTGCGACTCAGTAAAGCTGATTCAGAATTGTTGAAGGCTCTGGAAGCTAAAGATGTTTCCGGAACAGATACAATGGTAATGCAAGAAGTAACACGATTTTGGCTTTCAAAGTCAGATCTTGGTGCAGCAGGTATTTACCAAAAGAAAATTGCCGGCATCAGTGGCTTGGCAAAAGATTGGTCGCAAAGCGGTTTACTGCTTTACCAAGCTTTCAGAAGCAGCAACGATTCATTGACCAGAACATTTCTGGCTGTAGAAACGGTTAAAGCTTATGAAGAAGCACTAAAGCTTGATCCGGGAAATCCGGATTTCAGAACATCACTTGCTGCCACCTATGTAGAGGGTACAAGTGAACCAATGAAAGGGATCACAATGTTGAGAGATGTTGTAAAAGAATATCCTGATCATGTTAATGCCCAACTGAACCTGGGTTTCTTCTCGGTCAAATCAGGACAATATGAAAAAGCTTTAGAGCGATTTGAAAATGTTCTGAGATTAAATCCTGACCGTGTTGACGTGTACTTGTATATGGGGGAGACATTGTTGGAGATGGACAGGAAAGAGGAGGCATTAAAGAATTTTGAGACCTTTAAAAGTCTTAGTAAGGATAAAGAAATGATCCGCGATGTGGATCATTACATCGATCAAATAAAAAATAACTAATTTAAAAGCATAATAAAATGCCAAGCGGAAAAAAGAGAAAACGCCATAAAATGGCTACGCACAAGCGTAAGAAGAGATTAAGAAAAAATCGTCACAAGAATAAGAAGAAGTAATTTCACGGCTCTTGATGGGTTTGCATTGGGCATTCCCTTTTCATAGAACGATTGGTTGTATTACTCCACTCATTGCTTCGTAATTTTGCATGATGCCCGAGGGATCATGTGTTTGAACAAGCCCCACAAAGGCTCATAGCATTGGAGATCAAATGGAGATTTTATAAGCGGTCATAACCCCCCAAAAGAGCCATCATTACATTACGCATAACCCGACTTAAACAGTCGGGCTTTGTGCGTTTAACTTATAAATTTTGAACACAGAACTTATCATCAACTCTGCACAGAGTGAGGTGAACATAGCTCTGCTGCGCGATAAACAGCTGGTAGAGCTTAACACAGAACGGAAGGATAACAACTTTTCTGTGGGAGACATTTACCTGGGTCGTGTCCGTAAGGTCATACCCGGTCTCAATGCTGCTTTTGTGGATGTAGGTCATGAGAAAGATGCGTTTTTGCATTATCTCGATCTGGGTCCCCAAGTGAATAGCCTGTTGAAGTTGACTCGTCAACTTACAAAAGGTCACAGCGAAGATTTCATGCTCGGCAATTTTAAGCTCGAAGCTGATATTGAGAAAACAGGGAAAATATCTCAGGTACTCACTGCAAATCAATGGATCCTGGTTCAGGTAGCCAAGGAGCCCATTTCAACAAAAGGTCCGCGAATAAGTAGCGAGATCTCTCTTGCCGGCCGGTATATCGTGCTGGTACCCTTCAGCGACACCGTCTCTATCTCTCAAAAGGTAAAGACCGCTGAAGAACGTACCCGTCTGAAGCGCCTTGCAAGCAGTATCCGTCCCAAGAATTTCGGGATTATCATCCGCACTGTTGCCGAAGGTAAAAGTGTGGCTGATCTGGATAAAGATCTTCAAGATCTTCTGGCAAAATGGAAAAGTGCACTTGAGCAATTAAAAGTTGCCAAACCACCTATCAAAGTATTGGGAGAACTGGATCGTACATCAACTATCCTTCGCGATATGTTGAATGATAATTTTAGCGCTATCCATGTCAATGATACCATCTTGTTTGATGAGATCCAGACCTATCTGGGATCTATCTCGCCCGAGCATAGGGATATCGTAAAGGAATACAAAGGCAAAGCTCCGATCTTCGATAATTTCGGGATCAATAAACAGATCAAATCTTTGTTTGGTAAGAC
>JBBKWX010000021.1:0-14572 GCA_037969175.1 Bacteroidia bacterium
ATAAACTGACCTTCATTATTACTTACATCACCATTACCCGGCCAGTTCTTGATGATATCCGGCATGGTTGTAAGTTCACCATTTACAAATTGTTCAACCTGATCACGGGTAACTTTAAAGTGTTTATCATACTTAAAGCAAGTGGCAGGATTCACATCAACCGTACTTTGATTGATCGGTCCCGACCAGAAATCATTACCTCCCTGACGATAAGTCATGGCTGCTGCTTTCAGGTTACCCCCTGCATCCAGTCCGCCGATCCAAAGTGCTCCTGCAAACATAGAATGTTTACTGCCGCCTTTTGGAACTTCATACTTGGCATTTGCCTGATCCCACCACATGTCGCCACCGGCTAACAGTGTGGTACGGACATTATTTATATCCAAATCAGTCTTTGCAGTAGTTGGGTTACAACCCGCTGCAATGGATGGCAGACTTGTATTATTCTTAGGCGGTGTTATTTTGCTTCCTGCATTCTCTTTAGCAGTAACTATCCCACCGCTAAGTAATAATGATGCTGCAAATACTATCCCTATATGTTTTTTCATACTAGAAAAATTTATGCTAATGGTTTGTCTGTTTTAATTAAAAGTTCAATTGGATACCAAGTCTTGCACGGCGTGGCAGTGCATAGTTTCCAGGTGAATCAACTTTTGCGCTATAAAGATCTGCGAAAGAAGTTGGATCTGTTTTACCCTGTATGGTAGCCGAAGATTCTGCTGCAACCAAAAATCCATCATCATTAGGATTACCTGTACGACGATAAACCGTGATAATATTATCAGCATCAAGCAGATTCTGAACAAGAATATATACATTCAATGAAGCTTTCTTCTTGTTATCATCCTTACCCCATTTCAAATCAAAATCGCGATCAATCTTTGCATCAACACGGAACTGCCAAGGAAGACGAGAACCATTAATTGAACCTGCAATGATAGAACGCTGTTGGATTCCAAATGCTGCATCTTGTGTTACATTACTCTGACGTGAGTATGGAACTCCTGAACCTGCACGGAAAATAAAGTTTACTCCGGTGTTAGCGAGGAACTGACGATCGAACCACATTGGCCCATCATAATCAGCACCAGAACCATAACGGTAATCCAAAGAAGTAACCAAGGTATGACGTTGATCGAAATCTAAAGGAGTAAGTGCGCGAAGATTTGGTGCACCGAAGTTAACAAGGTTTAGAGCAGAACGGTCACCTGAACCGGTACCCTCAGCAAACTGCAGTGTATAACTTGCGTTCATTCTAACATTACCTGTACGACGCATGTCATAAGACATACTCAAACCTTTTACAGTTCCAAAATCAATATTTCCATAAGTATTATAGAATACAGGATAAGCATAATTAATAGCAGTGTACTGTATCATATCTCTCATTTCACGATAGAAAGTTGAGAATGTGATAGCCGAACTGCGACTTACTTTCTGTTTGAATCCAAGCTCATATATTGTAGTACGCTCAGGCTTAAGATTTGGATTGTTTACAACAGATCCCTGATTTTCAATGAATAAATATCCAACAGGGTCAAATCTTAAACGTGCAGGAGGTCTTTGTGTTAATACATCATAATTGGCAAAGAACATCGCTTCATCAGATATAGGGAACGAGAATGCAATTCTTGGCATCACATTAACTTGTGCTTCATAATCTGTAAATGACTCTGAAGTCAATCCATCAATTACACGTGTTTTATTTGGATCAACCAGATATGGAATCACATTTGAAGATCCTGCAGCCTGTGCTATCAATAGTGGATTTGCTATTGCAGTTCCACTTGCATCAAACCACTGGTCACCATCACGATAACCGGTAATTGAAGTTGGAGAATTAACATCGTTTACATAAACAACATAATTAGATCCAATATTAGAAGGGTGTGTTCCGAATTCAGAAACTTCACCGGCAGTGCGCGCAGGGAACATTAAATATGGATCCTTCAACACTTTTTGATTCGCATCAAAACGGTCAACGCGGACACCTACGTTAAAGATAAGGTCATTGAAAGCAAATTTATCCTGAATGTATCCAGCAATATAGTTTGGTTCGAATGCACCAACTTCTCTTGTTTTGTTTCCATTTACATCAACAGCATTGAAGAAATCATCAAAACTTGGCTTATTTGTCAGCTTCTTGCCATAAACATCATAACCGAAAGCGTAGCCCATTACACCATTTCCATTTTCATACAATTCATCTGCAGTGAACATAGAAAGATCAAATGACTCAGGAGAATAGGAATTAATATCGATCCAGTCAATATTAGATAATCCTAATTTCTTACGCACATTTTCATAAAATCCAACTTTCACACTTCCATCTGCATTCAAATCTGGATTGTATAATCTGTTATAGAAAATAGTATCCGGGTTGTTCGGGTTAAAATTAGAAAGGATAGGGTTGCTAAGATCAAGGTTAGTATTCTTCTCGTTAGCACGCTGACGCATAGTGGTCCATATGCCAACCGGGAAAATACGATAACCACGGTCAATTCTTTGTTCGTATTCAATACCTACAGTAATAGCGTGGTTTTTTATATCTGCTGATCCAGAAGCAGATACTCTAAACTGAGAATTATCTGTTTCCTGATATACATTATGAATAAAACCCGGATTATACCAAAGGTTATACAAATTTCTTGGCAAGCTACCATTCAACAATCCACCGCCATTTTGAACAGTAGTAGAAGAAGTAGGATTTGGGAACAAGCTATAATACTGACTTGTATACACTGAAGCCAAAGGATTAAGTGTACCCGGCTCATAATCATAACGAATATCCTGAGCAACGTCAATTTGAGTAAATGTAGTATCACCGGTTAATGAGTCAACACTTGATGCAAACTGCGCATTGGTCAAGGCCTTGGTAGTACTGAACTTACCAATATGTCCATAATTGAACAGATTATCTTTATGATCTTCGTGTTGAACAGTTGAAGTGAATTTAGAATAGTCAACTTGAATGGTATAGTATGCATTCTTTATGGAAGACGCTGATTTATCACCTGCAGATTCCTGACCACCAAATTTCTGAGTGAATCTTCCGAATACTCTCCAAGTATTATTGATAGTTTGAGGATTGTTCTCAGAGTTCATCAATTGACTTCTGTATGTGAAAGCAGTCAAAACAGTTTGATCGCGACGATCTTCAAGATCGTATGATCCACCAAATGTAAAATTGAGGTTTTTGGAAGGAGAATAATCTAATTTTCCTGAAAAACGAATCGATGTTAAAGGTGTGTTTGGTGCAGCAGAAACATTCTCCAAGTCTCCGGAACGAAGATAATCAGAATTATACAAAACAACATTTCCTCCAGCTTGCGGACGAAGTGGATTAGTTTTTAAACCGTTAAGGACATCATCCTTAACTTTTACACGCCCTACAGCAGATGGATCAGGATCGTCTTCATGCTGATATTCACCAGAAATAAAGAATCCTAAAACAGGACGCTTGTTCTCGCCTTCAGTCTTTGTCATTAAAGGACCGGATAAACTGAAACCGCCAAGACGGTATTTGTATTTATCAAAAATGTCAGAGTTAACTAATTCGATTCCACCAAAATATTCTTTTGACGGTCCACGAGTTGTGATATTGATGATACCTCCTGTAGCATCTCCGTACTGAGCCGGAATACCACCGGTTACAACAGTTACCTGTTCGATACCGGAATTAGGCAGGTTAATCGATCCTCGTACTTTTACACCATCAATGATGTATGTTGTACCATTGTCACGTGCCCCTCTGATGTTCACGGCTTTACCCTCATCCTGCTGATAAACACCGGCAGTAGCTGACGCAACTGATCTTACGTCACGAGTTGGAGCAGCTTTGATTTCTTCCTGCGTAATTGTGGTTTGGGTCGATGGATTTCCTTTGTCGATCAAAGGGTTTTTGTACGCCTGTACAATTACTTCTTTGATCTCAATTCCTGCTGGAAGTTTTAAATCCTGGAATGTGATCTTATCAACGGAAACAATAACTCCTGTTATTTCAACAGTAGTGTAACCAACAAAAGACGCTTTCAGGCTGTATTTACCCGGAGAAAGCGGTTTAATTGAAAATTTACCATCAAAATCAGTCTGAGCACCACCGGCTTGAGAACCGTTTAACTCTACGACAACGTTGGCAAAAGGTAAAGGCTCATTATTGGCCTTGTTCAAAATCCTACCTTGTATTGAACCTGACTGGGCATACACAGATCCCGTCGTGGCTACAAATAGTAAGCATAATAAAAAGTAAATCTTTCGTATCATATTGATCAGTTTAGTAGTGTTATAAACCTCAAGAAGGTCGTAAATGTATGTAATATTAAATATAATATCAAAACAAGATTTTCAATTTTACATAATTTTGACTGGAAATGAGTAAAGTAGAGTTTATTTATAGGGTCTGTTTAATATCGCATCGGCAATTACAGCAGATCTCAAATCAAATTCAGGTCTCATATTAGTGAATTCAGTATCCGTATTACTACCTGAATTATCAAAATTTATTGATGGTATGGAAGGCTTAGATACTGTATTCAAATCCTCAAGACTTTCATAAACTAAAGGCTGAATAGTGCTTTTTTTTCCGGATGCTCTATTTTTTACTTTAGGTACTTGAACTTCTGAAACCTCTTCATGCGGCTGCATTCCCTCGAGTAATTGATCCCAAACAGATTGTGTTTTAGGGGTATTTGATTTCTTTCCAGAACCCGAAACCTTAGAATATTGCTTGTAAAGCAGCCAAATGATTACAAATAATATATATAAAAGAGGTTTTAATTCCATTGTTGTCTATTAGTTCTGTAAACATAATAATAATTTTACCATAATTATTCTTTGTAAAAATATTGACGCAGAAATTACTATTTTTGTCGCCCCCATTCAAATTCTTGTGAAATCTTGAGGCTCAAAACACTCGACATAAAAGGCTTTAAAAGCTTTGGAGATAAAGTAACTATCCACTTTTCGGAAGGTGTTACTGCTATTGTAGGACCTAATGGTTCGGGCAAGAGTAATGTCGTTGATGCTATGCGGTGGGTTCTTGGGGAACAAAAAACCAGAATGTTGCGCTCCGAAAAAATGGAGAACATCATTTTTAATGGTACAAAATCCAGAAAACCTGCAAATCTGGCTGAAGTTTCTCTCACATTTGAGAACACAAGAAATATACTTCCTACAGAATTCTCAGATGTTACTATTACCAGAAAGTTATACAGAAGTGGTGAGAGCGAATATCAACTAAACAATGTCACTTGCCGATTGAAGGATATCACGGATCTGTTTTTAGATACCGGAATAGGTAGTGATTCATACTCTATCATCGAATTAAGGATGATTGATGAGATCCTGAATGATCGTAATGATACAATCCGGCAATTGTTTGAAGAAGCATCAGGGATTTCCAAATATAAGGTGAGAAAAAAACAAACCTTAAACAAACTTGAAGAAACTCAGGCGGATCTTGAACGGGTGAATGATCTTTTGGCCGAGATCGAAAAAAACATGAAGACCCTGGAGTCTCAGGCAAAAAAAGCTGAGAAATATTACAAACTCCGTGAAGAATACAAAACCAAATCTACTGATCTGGCTTTGATTCAGATTGAATCATATAAATCATCCTTCGAAGAATTACAAAAACAAAATGTAGATCAACAGGATCAAAAAGTTGCTTTACAAAATGAGATAATTAAAAAAGAAGCAGGAGTTGAAAAAGCGAAATTGGATTCCCTGAATCAGGAGAAAGAATTACAACAAGCACAAAAATTCTTCAACGAAAAAGTAGCTCAGATCCGTCAATACGAAAATGATAAAAAAATAAAAGATGAACGACTTAAATTCTTGCTCGATAAAAAGCAAGGATTAGAAGCATTTATGCTGCAACTAAAGTCTGAGATCGAACAAAATATTGAAACCAAAAATAATATTGAAGTTTCTAAAAAAGCTGAACAGGAAGCTTGTGCAGCAATGGAGATCGAATGGACTAAACTGAAATTGGAAGTTGAAAACATTCGGGAAAAACATAATTCAGCAAAAATCGAAAATGAAACTTTGAATTCCAGATTACTGGATCAAAGAAATGAAATGCATCGTCTTGAGAAAGAACAAGTGATGCTCAAAGCAAGAAAAGATAGTCTGGAAAGTGAAAAAAATCGTCTTGACGACGATAGCAGAAAACTGGAGCAGAATAAAACAGATCTAGAGAGTCTGCTCGTAACAGCTGAGAAAGAATTTAAAGTATTACAGGAAGCAGTTGCAGGTTTGAGTAAAGATCTCGAATCAGGCAGGTCAAAGATCTTAGAACAAGAATCCATTCTTCAAAAGAAAAATGAAGAATTAATTTCTGTGAATAGAAGTCTGGATGCAAGACAAAATGAATTTAATCTTACCAAAAGTCTGATTGATAATTTAGAAGGTTTTCCGGAGTCCATAAAATTTCTAAAAAAGAATTCAGAATATAAAATAGAAGCTCCATTATTGTCAGATCTGATATCTGCTTCATCGGAGTATAAACTTGCAATTGAGTCATTCCTTGAACCCTACATGAATTTCTTTGTGGTGGATACATTGGATGAAGCAAAACTCGCGATTAATCTATTAAGCAGAACAGCAAAAGGAAGAGCAAATTTCTTTTTACTTGATGAATTTAAAACAGAAAAATTTGAACCTGCAAATCCTATTAATGGATGTGTAAGAGCAATAGATGTTGTAGATTATGATCCAAAATATTCTACATTCTTTGGATACCTTCTCCGAAATTTATTGATCGCAGTTGAAGATGAAGATAAGATCCCTTTTTCTGATTCCGGAGATAAAAATTCTGTTATCGTTACCCGTAATGGAAAATTCCAACGTTCTCGCAGAGTTCTTACAGGAGGATCAGTTGGTTTGTTTGATGGAAAGAGAATTGGTAGGGCCAAAAATCTTGATACACTTGGGAAAGAGATCAAGAAACTTGAAATTTCAAGATTAAAACTGAAATCCGAGCTCGAAATTCTTCATGAAGAAAGTGCGTCCATAAAAAAATCAAACAGAGAAAAAGAGGATGAATTTGCACGTAAGAATTCGGAATTAAATACCGCCTCTACCCGCCTTGCTTCTACTCAGGGAAGGAAAGAACATTTGACGGAGTTGATCCGAAAAAACCAAGCCAGGATCAATGATATAACTTTACAACTCGAGCAGATTTTTACCGGAAAACCCGGTGACACAGATACTCCGGATGAGAGCTTGGGAAAGCTGAATTCAATGCTTTCCGAATTGGCTGAAGAATTGAAATCAAAACAAACAATTCTTTCTGATTTCACAGAGGAATTGAATGTAAAATCTCAATCTTTAAATCTACAACATATACTATTTGTTCAACAACAAAATAAAGTAAATACTTTACTTCGTGACCTTTCTTTCCGAGAAGAACAACAGACAAATCTGGACAGATCTTCCAAAGAAAAACAAGTTGAATATGAACGTGTAATTGACCAGGTTACAGAGATTGGGAAAACTTCAGATTCCTCAGATGATGAACTGACAACCATGTATGAAGAAAAAACAAACATGGAGCTGGTTGTTACAGAAGCTGAAACCGAATATTATAAAGTAAGAGGGGGAATTGAGGAATTAGAAAATGAGTTAAAGGAACTAAGAAGAAATAAGGAATCAGGTGACACAATTTCATCCGCAATTCAGGAAAAAGTTACTGACCTTAAGATCAAATTAAATTCACTGAAAGAAAGACTAAGCGTTGAATTTAATATTGAACTTGAAGATCTCGAGAATCAAGAACAGGACGAAGAATCAGCTGAACAGAAGAAAGAAATTGATGAGGAAAAGCTGAGAAATGACGTTGAAAAAATGAGACAGCAAATGAGCAATTTTGGCCCAATTAATTCAATGGCGCTCGAAGCTTATGGAGAGATCAATGAACGTCATACTTTTATTAATACTCAAAAAGAAGATCTCAATAATGCTAAGGAAAGTTTACTTGCGACGATTAACGAGATCGATAATACCGCAAAAGAAAAATTCCTAAATTCGTTTGAAGCGATCAGAGAAAATTTCATTGCCGTATTCAGATCATTGTTCTCAGAGGAAGATAAGTGTGATCTTGTTCTCGTAAATCCTGACAGTCCACTTGATTCAGATATACAAATTACAGCTCAGCCTAAAGGAAAAAGACCTCTATCCATTAACCAGCTTTCAGGGGGAGAAAAAACCTTGACCGCAACCGCATTATTGTTTGGTATTTATCTGTTGAAACCTGCGCCATTCTGTATCTTCGATGAAGTTGATGCGCCTTTGGATGATAATAATATTGATAAGTTTAATAAGATCATTAAGACCTTTTCAACGGATAGTCAATTCATTATTGTTACGCATAACAAACGAACGATGGCATCAACCGATCTTATCTATGGCATCACGATGATCGAACAAGGTATCACTCAAGTAGTTCCTGTTGATATCCGGGAATTTGCCTAAGGATTAATTCTTTTGGCGAAAAATTCTCCTGAAAAAGGATTCGCTTCCCTGATTTTTATTGAACCTGTTTGCTCTTCTTTTATTAGTTTTCATCCGTTTCCTGGTATCCTTGGTTTGGATCTTGGTATGACGCTTTCTTGCTTTTTCTTCCTTCTTGATCAGCACCTGCTCCTGCTTAGCCTTTTTCTGATCAGCCTTTTTCTGAAGCTTGCTTGGCTTGCTGCTCTGCGCATATGCACTTACACTTAATAAAAGTAAAACAGCTGATATAAATAAACGGATCCCGGCTCTCAAATTCTTTTCTTATTGGAACGTAAATAGAAATCAAATGGTATAAAAAATCCCGCATATCAAAAAGACATGCGGGAAATATCTTGTAATTTAATTATTGGATCTCAAACCCGACAATGATGTCTTCCTGACCTCCAATTATTTTCATTCTTACCTTAGATACTGTAAGGTTATCCTTCTTCTCATATACGAGCTTACTTCCTTTCAATACAAGATCAAACTCTGCAGATGAACCATCGGAATACATAAAACCAATAGTACCTGATTGGCCGGCAATGTTTTTTCTTTGTGTACCTGCATTATCAAAAATGCTGATCTCATATCTGTCCTTAAATACTTTAAGTTCAACCTGGTCATTACCGGTGCTTACTTTTTGAGTTGATATAGCAGTCTCGGCTCCTTTTGTCTGTTTTGCAGTCTGTGCATAACCATAACTCACTGAACCTAAAACTATGACAATCGCAAGACATATACTTTTGACTATTGACAATGCTTTCATTTTTTTATCGTTTTAAATAAGGATTTATTCCCTGAACATCAAATTTATACTATTTTTATCATCTACAAAAGATTTTCTTTAAAGAAACCATAACAATTGAAAACAATTTATTTCATCCTATCCCTCATTATCGTCACTACTCTTTCCTGTAAAAAAGAAAAACAGAACCAGATTCCCAATGTTCTTGTTGATGAGTATTTATATCTCAATAACCCCCAATACAATGCATTGAATGCTCCGGGAGGCTGGGTTTATCTGAATGGCGGCTACCGGGGAATAGTTGTTTACAGAAGAAGTAATGATGAATTCACAGCTTTTGACAGAGCCTGCACCAATCAGCCTTCTGAATCCTGCGAGGTGATCACAGTCGACTCATCTGGAGTTACTGCAACAGATCCCTGTTGTGGCTCCCGTTTTCAAATTACCGACGGTTCTGTGATTAAAGGACCTGCCTCAAGGGGATTGAAAAGCTATAAGACTTATTATGATGGATCCGTTGTAAGGATCACAAACTAGTAGAAACAAAAAAAAAGGGAGGCTAACCTCCCTTTTTCTATTCTTTATTATTCTAGTAACGGTAATAATCAGGCTTATACGGGCCTTCTTTAGTTACTCCAATATATTCGGCTTGTGCCTGAGTCAATTCTTCCAAAACAACACCCACTTTTGCCAAATGCAATCTTGCTACTTTCTCATCAAGATGTTTTGGTAAAGTATAAACCTTGTTTTCATATGAATCCGTATTTACCCAAAGTTCCAACTGAGCCAAAGTCTGGTTGGTGAATGAATTGGACATAACGAATGATGGGTGACCGGTAGCGCAACCAAGGTTTACAAGACGGCCTTCAGCTAATACGATAATATCTTTTCCATCAATGGTGTACATATCTACCTGAGGTTTGATTTCATCCTTAGTGCTGCCATATGCTTTGTTCAACCAAGCCATATCGATCTCATTATCAAAATGACCAATATTACAAACGATAGCCTTGTCTTTCATAGAACGGAAATGCTGTTCACCAATAATGTTGAAATTACCGGTAGCTGTTACAATGATATCAGCCTCTTTAACAGCATCGATCATCTTCTTAACTTCATATCCTTCCATCGCTGCCTGTAGTGCACAAATAGGATCAATCTCGGTTACGATAACACGAACACCTGCACTGCTCAATGATTCAGCAGAACCTTTTCCAACATCACCGTATCCCGCAACAACAGCTACCTTACCTGCAAGCATGATGTCTGTAGCACGACGGATAGCATCTACCAATGATTCGCGGCAACCGTATTTATTATCAAATTTAGATTTGGTAACCGAATCGTTTACATTGATTGCAGGCATTACCAAAGTACCATTCTTCATACGCTCATACAAACGATGAACTCCGGTTGTTGTTTCTTCAGAAAGCCCTTTGATCGCGTCAACCAATTCAGGGTATTTATCAAATACCATGTTGGTCAGATCTCCACCATCATCAAGAATCATATTCAAAGGCTGACGATCTTCTCCAAAAAATAGAGTTTGTTCTATACACCAATCAAAATCTTTCTCACTCAAACCCTTCCAGGCATAAACAGAGATCCCTGCAGCAGCAATAGCGGCAGCAGCATGATCTTGAGTAGAGAATATATTACATGATGACCAGGTAACTTCAGCACCTAACTCAACCAGTGTTTCGATCAAAACAGCTGTTTGAATGGTCATGTGAAGGCATCCTGCGATACGTGCTCCTTTTAATGGTTTTTTAGCACCATATTCCTCGCGAAGAGCCATAAGACCAGGCATTTCCGCTTCAGCGAGAGTGATCTCTTTTCTTCCCCATGCAGCAAGAGAGATGTCTTTAACTTTATACTTTTCGTATTTTTCTACTGTAGTATTCATTTTATGTATTTTGAGCTTGCAAATGTACTTAATTACAAGGAGAAGTCCAAAATGTTTATCTTGGCATTGGCTTATTTAAGTCAAAGAATACACCACCAATTTTGAAAATTTATGCCCCTTATCTGGGATCACAGCGAAGACGGAAATATTCGAATCAGTATTTGGAAAACTGAAGAGAGCGAAATAGAGCTGATGGACCTTCTGGGTATAGACTCCATTCATTCTGCAAGTACCGTTCACATCAAAAGTCAAAAGCGCCGTTTGGAAATGCTGGCAGGAAGACTATTATTGATTCATCAGCATCCGGATTATAAAGACCTGCCTATCAGATATGACAAGCACGGGAAACCGCATCTGTATGACGTGCCCTACTCTATTTCAATTTCCCATACAGGATCATATGTTGCATTAATATCTGACAGTTCTCCTACAACCGGGATAGATATTGAGATACTGAGTCCAAGGATACTTCCGATAATTTCAAAATTCATCTCTCAGGAAGAAATGAATTTTCTTCCTGAAAACCCTTCTCTTCAACATTACTATTTAATTTGGGGTGCAAAAGAAACCGTTTACAAGATCTACGGAAAGAAACATTTGGAATTCAAAAAAAACCTGATCCTCAAACCTTTCATATTTCCCGGTAAAGATGAAATGATCCTCGACCTTAGATTGAATGGCCTTTCAAAAAGCTATAAATTGAAGTACAAGGAGATTGATGAATTGATCATGGTTTATGGTTCAGAATCCGAAGATTAATCAGGCAGATTTATACCTTTGCAAGCAATATGAAGATTAGGGATATAATTGAAAAAAACAGACGGAATGGGTCGAGACAAATAGCTGTCCTCGTCGATCCGGATAAAGCTAATGAGGAAAATATAAAATCATTGGCAGGTTTGGCGAATTATGCCCAGGTCGACTTTTTTCTGGTTGGCGGTAGTCTTTTGACAAGTGGATCTATTGATGCTTGTATCGAAATACTCCGGAAGCATACAAACAAACCCATTATCCTTTTTCCCGGCAGCCCAAATCAGATCAGTGAAAAAGCAGATGCCATTTTATTGCTAAGCCTTATCTCAGGTAGAAATGCCGAATTGCTTATTGGCAGACATGTTGAAGCTGCGCCTATGTTGAAAAAATGTGGTCTGGAACTATTGCCAACCGGATACATGTTGATCGAAAGTGGTAAAACTACTACAGCACATTATATCAGTCAAACCATGCCCATTCCTTCTGATAAGCCCGAAATAGCTGCGATCACGGCATTGGCAGGTGAACAATTGGGATTGCAATATATTTATCTGGATGGAGGAAGTGGTGCTGCAAATCATGTCCCGGAAGCTCTTGTTAAAGCGGTAAGAGATCAGATCTCCTGCCCCTTGATCGTTGGTGGCGGTATTCGAAATGCAGATGACGCTATAGCTCTTTGTAAAGCCGGAGCTGACATAGTGGTTCTTGGCAATGCCCTCGAAAAAGATCCCGCTTTGCTGGCAGGAATTTCTGAAGCTATTCATTCTGTCTGATCCTAAATTTATCAGATCTGCATTTAATAAATCAAGCAAGAAATAGACTGTGGAAATACTTGGATTGCATTTGGATCTGTATGAATTATTTGGAACCATCTTCGGTATCATAGCGGTTTGGTTGACCATCAAAGAAAATAAACTTTGCTTCCCAATTGGTATTCTGAATGTAGCATTGTATGCTTATTTATTTGCTCAATCAAAATTATATGCTGATTCAATTCTTCAAGTTTTTTACATCGGACTTTTGGTGTATGGATGGATCAAATGGAATAAAAAAAGTAATACCAATTCAGAGTTAAAAGTTTCAACTGTCGATAAAGGTCAATGGCCTACTCTGATTGCTTTAACTGCATCCGGATTCGCTATCATTTGGTTTGTAATTTCAAATTTTACTGATGGGCATATTCCTTTCTGGGATAGCTTCACAATGAGCTTAAGTTTGCTGGCTCAATGGATGATCGCAAAAAAGAAAGTTGAAAATTGGATCATCTGGATTATTGCTGATATCATCTATGTTAGCATGTATATTTATAAAGATCTTTACCTGACAGCATTCTTATATTTTATTTTTATTCTCCTTGCAATAAAAGGATATTTTGAGTGGAGAAACTCACTATTAAAATCCGAAAAAAATTGGGAATCCATATCGCCATCTTAGGTTCGGAATCTACCGGTAAAAGCTTGCTGGCCCAGCAATTAGCTGCATATTTTTCGGCGGCATTTATTCCAGAATTTGCACGTGAACATCCTGAGCATTTGCTTGCTGATTATACTTCGGATGATGTGAGCGATATTGCGCAAAAGCAGTGGATGTCGGTAAAGCAGAGCAATGCAGAACTGCTGTTTGAGGATACGGAACAGATCAATGTCAAGATCTGGATGGAAGAAGTTTTTGGTTTTGCTGATCCGAAAATTCTGGATCGCATAGAAAATGACAGCCCCGATTTTTATCTGCTCACCCTGCCCGATATCCCCTGGATCCCGGATCCACTGCGAGTAAATCCCGGGAAGCGGGAATATCTATTCGAGCTCTACAAAGCCGAATTATTGATCAGAAGAATTCCATTTGCCTTGATCAGCGGGTATGGAAATGAACGTCTGAAAAACGCGATCATCGCAGTGGAAGATTATTTAAAAAGGCAATAGCTTTTTACATAGACATGACATCATTTACCGTCCGGGGGTTGTAACTTCATTCATGATGAGACAGATGAACTATTTGGTAGTAGTTTTATTTTGGGCGAATATAACCTCCGCCCAAACTGTCTCGTTATCTGAAATTTCCTTTTCCGTCAGCGATGTATTTTGTAAGAACAAAGTATGAAACAATGAAAATTGTAAAGTTCTAACCTTTGAGTTTGTTTTATTTTTTAGGGCGCCTCCCAACCAAGATGGGGACTGTGCTATTCGCTATATTCCCGAAAATGCAGGAGATGCCGCTCCTATCGTTGGCTCAATACTTACTTCTTAGCAATATGTATTGCCTATTCATTAACATTGTTGTCCAGAATCGGGTTTCTAATCTTGTCGAATTGCATCATAAGTACTTATCTACAAGGGGAATCGGTGCTAATTTTACCACAGAGTTCTCAGAGATTAAAGAGAAATTTTCTTTCAATGGACTTTATTTGGTATTCGATCTCTTTTTTCTCTGTATACCAGTGGTTTTCCACGAAAATGAAATCACATCAAAAGAGCCTAGATCAATATGGATCCCGCACGTGCGCATACGCGTCAAGCTAAGATTATCAATTTCGTACAATATTGCAAGCCCATAGCTTGTCATACAACACTTCGAATGTAGCTTTATCTTCTGTTTTGCAAAAAAATAAATTACGATAAGACCAACTGCCAAGAACATTTTAGAGAACGTACATGTTCATCATAAATACCTAA
>JBBKWX010000022.1:0-7819 GCA_037969175.1 Bacteroidia bacterium
GCAGGCATCAGACCCAGTTTGCATCCTTTACGAAGTTCAAACTCAGTCATTCCCTGCACATCCAGCACAGGCTCTTTGTTTAGAAACATCGAGTAAAAACGTCTGGATGCTTGTTGATCTTTAACGTAAAGTATAAATTCTACCCCTTTAGTCATCTTCCTCCTCGGTCTCTGCTGGTGCGGCAATTGAATTTTGCTGTTCCCCTATCTCAGGATGTTTTATCAATCCGCCGCTATGGCCCACTCCTACCATCATGAATGAAACGACGAATGCAGCAACGATAGTAACATTTCCAAGCACTCCCGGTTTTCCAGTTTTAATATCTTTAACCAGTGCCAGTAAGGCTAAAACACCTAATATTTCCATTGCCCAGAAAGCCTTTTCAGCATCCTCTTCATGCTCATGGATCACCTCTTTGCTGATGCCCTGCTCCTCAACGATCTCCTCAGCTCCTTCCCCGGTAAGTAGTGCCGGGATGGCGAGAAGAGCTGCCAGCACCAGAACTATGAGTCCGGAGCGGCTGGATTGTGATTTAGGGAAAAATTTACCTGCCAACAACAGGATGAGTCCGATCATGGCACCTATGATGGGCCAGTGATTGAATAGCAAATGGATTTGAGCTTGATTCATACTCAAATATAGAATAAGAACTGAATCATTCCTATGACTTACATCAGGATAACCTGTGATTAAACCAGAGCGATGTCGAACTGAACCAGCTCTATAAATTCTTGGATCCGACCGTCAAGTTCTTGTTGGGTAAGTTCGTCGATACGTTCAACACCAAATTTCTCAACACAGAATGAAGCCATGGCAGAACCGAAAATGATACCTCTTTTCATATTTTCAAAGCTGATATCACGTGTTTGAGCCAGGTAACCTATGAATCCACCTGCAAAGGTATCTCCGGCACCGGTAGGATCGAATACATCTTCCAGCGGTAAAGCAGGGGCAAAGAACACTTGTTCATTGTTGAACAGCAAAGCACCATGTTCGCCTTTTTTAATGATCAGGTACTTGGGGCCCATGCCCAGGATCTTTTGAGCAGCTTTAACAAGTGAATATTCACCGCTTAGCTGTCTTGCTTCAGCATCATTGATCGTCAAAACGTCAACCATGGCAATAACCTGCATCAATTCGTCCATTGCGATATCCATCCAGAAGTTCATGGTATCCATCACAACCAGCTTAGGCCTGTTCTTGAGGCGGTTCAAAACAGTCAATTGTACCGAAGGGCTGAGGTTACCCAGCATCAGGAATTCACAATCCTGATAGGACTCCGGGATGATCGGGTCGAAATCAGCCAAAACGTTCAGATCTGTAGCCAGGGTATCACGTGAGTTCATGTCATTGTGGTATTTTCCCGACCAAAAGAAAGATTTTTCCCCTTTTTTGATCTGCAAACCTTCGGTATTGACACCTCTAGCTTCGAGTCCGGCGATCGTTTCCGCCGGGAAGTCATCTCCTACAACGCTCACGATATTCACTTTTTTAGCGAAATAAGAAGCTGATATACTGATATATGTGGCAGCACCACCTACAATTTTATCTGTTTTCCCGAAAGGGGTTTCAATGGCATCAAAAGCAACGGTACCTACTACGACTAGACTCATAACAAAAAGGATTTATATTATTTTGCAAAGATATTGCATAGCAATGATTATTCTGCTATTTTTGCCGTCCGGAATTCGAAAAGATTCCGTCAAACGCCGGATGGCGTCCTATTATATAGATTCCTCCTTAGCTCAGTTGGTTAGAGCATTTGACTGTTAATCAAAGGGTCCCTGGTTCGAGTCCAGGAGGGGGAGCGGAGAAAAAGCCTGATGCAAATTGCATCAGGCTTTTTTAATGATTAATACTTAATACTCAATGATCATTGTTTTGAGATCGCTTTGTGCTAAAAAACCAGCATAAATGCGGTTGTGATCTGCTACACGAATCCCTAATTTGCATAAAACAATAATTGGGCAACCCCTTCGGGGTTGTAATGTTGGCACTCTTCGCAATGCCTTGCACCTCCTTCGGGGTGCAAGGCTACCAAAAGGGGAATTCCTTCGGAATTGATTAGCATTAAAATAACTTGATACCTCCAGACCCCGAAGGGGTCTCCCATGAGTAACCTCGGGTAAAACCCGAGTAGTAGAAACCCATAAGTAACCCAGGATGAAACCTGGGGAGCAGCAACCCAGACCCCGAAGGGGTCTCCCATGAGTAACCTCGGGTAAAACCCGGGTAGTAGAAACCCATGAGTAACCTCGGGTAAAACCCGGGTAGTAGAAACCCATAAGTAACCCAGGATGAAACCTGGGGAGCAGCAACCCAGACCCCGAAGGGGTCTCCCAAAAAAAGAAAGTAAATGAGCTACAACCAATCACTACATCAAGTTGTATTCTGCACGAAGTTCAGAAAGCCTGTCATGATCAAAGAAAACCGGAACTTGCTTTACGCTTACATCCATGGCATCTTTTCAAAACGTAAATGTCATGTTTACCGCATCGGCGGAATTGAAGATCATATTCATATCTTATTCTCTCTTCACCCATTGATGTCATTGGCCAATTTGGTAAAAGAAGTGAAATCAGGATCTTCAAACTACATCCGGCGACAAAATATATTTCCTCAATTCATTGGATGGCAGCGGGAGTATGGCTCATTTACGTATTCAAGACATGATAAGGAAAAGATGATCAACTATGTCAAGAATCAGGAAGAACATCACCGGAAAATATCATCTCAGGATGAATACAGGAATTTACTTCAGGAAAACGATATCCCTTATGATGAAAAATATTTGTCTTAATTCTTCCTATATCACCTAGTACCTAACACTTAATGATCAATTTCCATTATCCGTGCTGATCCGTCTAAATCCGTTAAATCCGTGTGCCATAGGAAAGATCATTAATAGCTAATCAGGCTTTTTTAATGACCAAGACTCAATCATCAATACTTAATACTCAATACTCAAATTTAAAAAATTGAGCTTTGAGATTTTTTTGTGCTTTGGAGACTTTGTGGCAAAAAAGAACCCTATATAAAGGACCATTTTTCAATTTCCTCCATTTTTTAAGAATCAAAAATTGATTTTAGGCAAATAATATTTGGGGTACGAAAAATCCCTATTCAACAATAATACAGTGTGTTGCAAGGATATCATCCTCATAATCCGCAAATTAGATTTGGTAATGTCAGAAATTATGCTAATTTAGGCAGTATGAGAAAATTTTACAATTTATTACTTCTATTTGGGCTTGGCTTGGGAGTAAGTCAGGCTCAAACAATTTCTTCCTTCCCCTATACGCAAGATTTTGAAGGGGAATCACAAGGTTCTACTTCTTGTGCAGGTGCCTACGTAATGGCAGCACCGGGGTGGTTCAATGATACTACAGACGATATGGATTGGTCTGCTGATGTTAATGGAACAGGTTCTTCACCAACAGGCCCAACAGCCAATGGTGGTGCCGACCACAATCCCGGAGTTGCCGGAGGATTCTACCTTTATATAGAATCGTCTTCTCCTTGTAATAATGGTACTAATGTAGCAAGCCTTGAAAGTCCATACTTTGACTTCACTGCTTTGCCTGCACCCCAGCTGAAATTCTGGTATCATATGTTCGGTGCAGATATGGGAACTATGCATGTTGATGCAAGAGTTGGTTCTACCGGAGTTTGGGATCTGGATCTTGTTTTGCCTTGGACGGATGATCAGGATCTTTGGCAGGAACAGGTTGTTTCTTTATTTCCTTATGCCGGACTAGATTCTGTCCAGTTTCGCGTCAGATGTATCGTCGGTGCAGGATTCTTAAGTGATTTTGCTATTGATGATTTTTCTGTGTTCAATGTTTTTCCGGATGATGCAGCTCTTTTATCTGTTGATAATCCTGTAAGCCCTATTTCTATAGGAGCAAATGATATTGCAGTGACTATTCAAAATGCAGGTGGTGATACTTTATTTACTGCTGATGTTCAGTGGGAAATTGATGGGATATTACAGCCTGTATTCAATTATGTAGGTGCTCTTGCTAATCTGGAAACAGATCCTGCAGTGGTTATAGGAAACTATATCTTCCCTGCCGGACTTACTAACCTGAAAGTTTGGATAGAAAACCCAAATGGCAATGTGGATCCGGCAAATGCCAATGATACCCTTACCGCTACTTTCTGTACTTCGCTTAATGGAGTTTATACATTGGGAGGCGCAGGTGCTGATTTTGCATCCTTTACTGACTTGGGTGGTATCTTAAGTTCTTGCGGACTTGGTTCTGATGTAACTATCAATATTAATCCGGGTACGTATACCGATCGTTTGATCCTGGATCATGTACCGGGTCTTTCTCCTACTTCAACACTTACAATTGATGGTGGAAGTACAGGAGCAGTTACTCTTTCAAATAACTCATTCAGTAATATTTATCTGAATGGTACTTCATATACTACAATCAAAAACATGACTCTCGAAAACACAGGCACAACAGATGCTTATGGTGTTCAAATGAGAGACAATGCCGACTATAATGTGATACAGGATTGTATCATTAACATGTCTATGGCTACAGGTTTATCGGATGTTATTGGAGTTAGTGCTTCAGATCTGGAAACAAGTTCATTTACTGAAGGACAAAATGCAAACTGGACAACTGTTTCGAATTGTCAGATCAATGGTGGTGAAAAAGGTATCCATTTCGAAGGTGAAAGCACATTGAGAAATATTGGAAATGTTTTCATGAACAATACGATTGACTCAGCAGAGGATTATGGTTTCTATATGGATGATCAGGATTCTATCATGATTGTAGGTAATACGATTAAGAATCTCACAAATGCGCAGGCTGATGGTATCTATACTTTCGATCTGCAAATGTTTACGATTTCTTACAATAATGTAACTGCTCCGGATTACGGTTTATATATAGCTGACGGTAATTATAACCTGGATGGTGTGCCAACCAGCAGAGGTGCGATCATCAATAACATGATCGGCAGTGGTTCTGATTATGGTATGTATTTAGACCAGATAGAACAAACTGATATCTGGTTCAATTCTGTCTACAATATTGGGACTACCTCATCAGGTGCTTTCCGAATAAATGACATGATCGATGTTACGATATATAATAATGTGTTTGCTTCTGAAGGATCTTATGCATTCCAGTCATTGGATGATATAAATATTGGATTGAATAAAGTAAACTATAACTGTTATTTCACACCTGTTTCGAATATAGATTTTGTTACGGATGGTGGAGTAACATTCAATGATCTTGCTACATGGCAGGTAACTGTTCCTTCAGCAAATCTGAATTCCATCGAAACAGATCCGGTATTTATGAATGCTCCGGATGATCTCCATGCGCTTTCTACAATTATGAATGACATGGGTGATAATGCACTTGGAATATTGGATGATATTGATGGTGACGTTAGACCTGCAGGTATAAATGTAGATATGGGAGCGGATGAATATTCTCCTTTCCTTGCAAATGCTGAGGCCATCGGATTCTCTGAACCTGCATCAATTATTTGTGGTGATTCATTGACACCGATCACAGTTATCATCGGTAATCTTGGAGATACTATCTTCAGTGTAGATATTGATGTGAACGTTACAGGTTCAATTACTCAGTCTTTCAATGTTGTTTATACTGATACTTTATTGTTCGGACAAACTGCTGCAATAACAGTTGGAACGATCAATACCTATGGTGGTGGATCTTATATGCTTGCAGGTGTTGTAACACTTGCAGGTGATCAGGATCCTTCGAATGATTCTATCTCAGGTGCATTTGATGCAAGGCCATTTGAGCCAAGCGGAACAGATGTATTTGTTTGTGATACAAATCAAACTTATCTGTATGCAAATGCAATTGCAGGAGTAACTCATGCATGGTATGCTAATCTTACGGATACTGTTGCAGTAGGAAATGCAGATTCATTGCTTGTTCCGGATATAACAGCACAAGGAACATATTATCTGCAGTATAGTACTTCAGCTGATAGCTTATTGGCCGGTGATGCAGCAGGAAATGGCTGCGGCGGAGGAAACATGTTCGATATCACTGCGATCAATACCATTAACCTGACAGGATTTTCTGTCAGTTCCGGAACTGCATTAGGTGGAAGTTTCGATGTTACTGTTCACTACATAGCGAACGCAAGTCATATTGGAAGTGAAACTAATGCTGCAGCATGGACAACAGTTGGAACATTCAATCAAGTTTCTGCAGGTGACGGTGCCGGTATATTTACATTTGTTGATATGGCAGGAAGTACAATTTTAATTCCTGCAGGATCAACATACGCTATCTATATTGAGTATGATGCAAATTACACTACCGGTGCAATTCAAGTCATGAACAATGATATGGTAGTAGATATGGGAACAGGACTTTGTAGTTCATTCGGAGGTACAAATAATCCAAGATCATTCAATGGTAAAATATTCTACGGATCTGAAGCTTGTTCAGATATACGTGTACCGGTTACAGCAAGTAACTCATTCAGCGGAGTGGCTGCCTTCACGGCAACGTCAACCGGATTGGATGTAGTATTTGATGCAAGTGCAGCTGTAGGTGATTCATTGATGTTTGACTTCGGTGATGGAGCCACTTCCAGCACTACAGTTGCTTCTCATACCTATGCAACAGCAGGTAATTACACAGTATGTTTAACTACCTATTCTGTTTGTGGTGATAGTACATCTTGCCAAGTTGTAATAGTTTGCGGACCAATGGCTGCAGCTTTCACATCTACCGTAAGTAATCTTACACTTACGTTTACAGATGCTACTACAGGCGGACCGGTAACATGGCACTGGGATTTTGGAGACACGAATACTTCAAATCAACAAAACCCTGTGCACACTTATGCTGCAGGCGGAACATACACAGTAACTCTTACAACAACTGATGCATGTGGAGTATCTTCAACTACTACGACAACGATTGTAATAGTAGGCACAAATGATTTGGATATTTCATCATTGATTCAGATCAGTCCAAACCCAAGTGAAGGATTGATACAATTGATGTTGAATTCCTGGACGAAAGATGACGTCTCTATCATGGTCATGGACCAGGTTGGAAAAGTCGTTTATTCAGAAAAAATATCTAATACCGGAAATGATCAGGAAAGAATTCTGGATCTGCAATACCTTCCACAAGGTATGTACTTCCTACGCATGATCTCCGGTGATCAAACAGGAATGAAAAAGATTATTATCCAAAAATAATTCTCCATTTCCAATCTATAAAAAAGCCCTCCGCATTGGAGGGCTTTTTTTGTTAATGATTAACATCAAACACATAATGTTTAATGATTAAGTATTGCAATTTGAAATGGTATTTCTCTGTGAAACTCTATACACGAATTTTTCAAGCAAGAATTTAATTCTAATCATAACTGATTCAAAAAGAATTCTCAGTGAACACTGTGGTTAAAAAAAATACTACTACGTATACTGGAAATTATTTCAACACTACATCACAATTATCTGAAAGTAAAAATCAATACGACTTCCATATAGGGCTTGGAAACCTTTCTTATGAAACCGCAAAGTCGCTAAGGATACGCAAAGTGCGCAAAGAATTTTCGCACTCTTACTATGCACTTTCGCACTTCACAACAGGGTTGGAGTTGTTTCCAATTCTTCACTTCCCACTTTCTGTCAGAGGTACTTGTCGACCAAATCTACAGGCGCAAATCCAGCAAACAGCTCCTTGCTTTCTTCAAGATCTATCAGCGGATGGTAGGTACAAACAGCACTGAACTCTTCCCACATCTCCATGACCTTGGCATTTTGATGTGCATCTTCTATTGCTTT